>JAZKDY010000014.1:0-10414 GCA_040387325.1 Pseudomonadota bacterium
TGGCTGTTAAGGCTCCCCCTCGCCCGGCGGGGCGAGGGGGTTGGGGGGAGTGGGGGAAGTGAGAGAAAAGGAGGAAAGTGATAGAAATCAAACCTCCTCACCGCGCCCGTCAGCGCGACAACCGCAACGCACCCGATGTCGAATCCGACAGCTTGAACACCGCCACCGTTTCCACCAGATCCCCCGCCTGGGACTTGAGGCTGGAGGCTGCGGCGGCCATCTCTTCCACCAGGGCTGCATTCTGCTGGGTGGCCTGGTCCATTTGGGTCACGGCTTCGCCGACCTGTTGCACACCCAGGGCCTGCTCATTGCTCGCGGCGCTGATCTCTCCCATGATGTCGGTCACCCGCTTGATGGAGCTCACCACTTCGGCCATGGTGACCCCAGCCTGGTCCACCAGGGCGGTGCCGTGTCCGACACGCTCCACGCTGGTTCCGATCAGGCTCTTGATCTCTTTGGCCGCTTCGGCGGAGCGGCCCGCCAGTGAGCGCACTTCGGACGCCACCACCGCAAAACCACGCCCCTGTTCGCCCGCACGGGCTGCCTCTACCGCGGCGTTCAGTGCCAGGATATTGGTCTGAAAGGCAATGCCGTCGATGACACTGATGATGTCTGCGATCTTGCGGCTGGACTCGTTGATACCCTTCATGGTCTCCACCACCTGGCCCACGACTTTGCCGCCCTGCACGGCCACCGTGGATGCACTCACGGCCAGCTGATTGGCCTGCCGTGCGCTGTCGGCGTTTTGTTTGACGGTGGCGCTCAGTTCCTCCATGGAGGCGGCGGTTTCTTCCAGTGCGCTGGCCTGCTGTTCGGTGCGGGCGGACAGGTCGTGGTTGCCCTGGGCAATCTCTGCGCTGGCCGTGGACACCTGCTCGGCGTTGCCGCGCACGGCGGCCACGATGCCCTGCAGCCGCTGGCGCATGTCTTCCAGCCCCATCAGCAACTGTGCTGTTTCATCCTTGCCTTCGGCCCGCAGGGCAACGGTCATGTCCCCCTCACTCATGCGCTGTGCGCCCTGGGCGGCTACCTCCAGCGGGCGTGTGACGCTGCGGCTGACCAGCAGCCCCAGCGCGACACCAATGCCGGCACTGAGCAGGACGAGCACGGCAGTGATATTGCGGCTGCGCAGGTACAGCGCGGTGTTGGCGTCTGCCAAAGCCTTGGCCTCCTGTTCCTTGAGCTGCGACAGGCCCGCCATGGCGTTGCCCAGCCGGATGCTGGGTGGCGTCACCTCGTCCTTCAGAAAGGTGGTGAGTTCGTTGGGCTCCTGCAATTCGGCGCCTTTCATGCGGGTTATCAGAGCATCGATGGACTGCTTGTCCTTGGCCGCTGCTGCACGCAGTTTGTCCAGTTGCTGCTTGCCGTCTGCGGAGGTGAACAGGGGGGCGGCCTGTTCAATCAGGCTGGCGCTCTTGTCCCTGCCTTCCTGTACCCGCTTGAGCGCACCCGTGCGGTCGGCCAGGCCCATGGCCAGCATGGCATCGCGCAGGGCGACTACGGCCTTGAGGCGCTCTACATTGGCCTCTTTGAACAGGGACAGGCCTATCAATTCGCGTTCGTACAGCAGGGTGTCTGCGTCATCGATCTGCTTCATGTTGTAGATGGCAAAGCCGCCCAGTGCCGCACCCAGCAGGGCAACGGCAATAAAGGACGCAACCAGTTTGCTGGCTATCTTGAAGTCGGAAAGCTGCATGTCTGTGTCTCCTCGTTTGTAGAGCCCCGGTGTCCAGCGGTCGGAGGCTTCCTGAAGGCACTATAGCCACAAGCGGGGGCCAATGGGAAGTCTTTGCGGTCAGCGAAACAAGGGGTAGACAGCCAACAACAAGATGCCAAGCAACAGCCCGCCCAGCAACAGCTGCAGGGCAAGCGGCCTGTTTTTGAAAGCCTTCCACGCAAGTGCCTGGTCGTCCACCAGGTTTTGCGGCGGCAGGCGGGACAACACGGCGCGTTCGAACAGATCCATGTCAAACATGGCCTCACCCAGCTTGCCGGTCCGTGTGAGCATGCGAAAGCGGATGACCCGCGTGCCCAGCAGCAGCGCGTTGGACGAGGCATAAACTTCCTTCAGCGGTGCTGCGTTTACCACCTTGCTGCCTTTGATCCAGCCCAGCCGGTGTTCGGTGACCCGCAGTTCTGCCGGCTGCCACAGGTCGCGCCAGAGCAGCCAGATGCTGATGCAGGGCGCAGCCATGCCAAACAGCACCAGGGACGCCAGCTTCCAGTTGCCGAGGAATTTCGCCAGGCCGCCGTGTTGCAGCCACGGCAGCGCCACGACCACAACAACCATGGCCGCCATGAAGGCCATCAACAGGCCCAACACCAGCATTTGCCTGCGCACCGCTTTGCGAAAGGCCGCGGTTTGCTGCAGCACCACAGGAAGCTGCAGGCTGGCATCGGCAGTGGCCAACCTGGCCAGTGCCGCCTTGGCCTGGCTGTCAAACTGTCCAGGCCGCTTGGGCTTCTGGCCAAACAGCCAGCCCAGCAACAGGCCCAGCACAATGACGACCGCACCACCCACCATGGCGCCCGTGCGCCACAGCGCGCCGGCCCGCGCCTGCGCTTGCAGGGGTGCCAGCTCGGCCAGAAAGGCGGCACCGCCAAACTCGCCCAGATTGCGGCCCTTGGCATCGATGTGGTGCAGCAGGGTGTGGGTGTAGTCGGCCACCAGTGCTGTGTTTCCCAGCGTGTCCAGGACCAGCGGGTCGGTGTCGTCGGCCAGCGCGGCCCGGGCCACGGGGCGGTGCTGGGCGTCAAAGACCAGCACGTCACCAGCCCGCTGCCGCTGTTTGACGGCCAGCATCCAGACCGTGCCATCGGGCCCAAACGCGACATCCGTAACCTTGCCGCGGCCCGGGCGGGCCTGGCCGTGGCCGGCCGCGTACAGGCTGCGCAGCTGCTGGGGTGGCTGGCCGGGTGTGAGGCGCAGCCAGACCAGCCTGCGGTTGTCGTTGTCGGCCACCACCAGGGTGTCATCGCCCAGATACCGCAGGCGGTTGGGAAAGGCCAGCGGCAGCGTCTGCGGGTCGGTGCCCGTCAGCAGTTTGCCGGTGAAGTCGAACACCTGCACACGGACGCCCTTGGCATCGGCGATGAAGACACGCTGCCCTGCGGCATCGACCGCCAGGTGAACGGCAACTGAGTGCGGGTCGGCCTTGAGCTGTGGGCCTGCCATGGCAGTGCGGCATTCCTGCAGCAGCGCCTGTTCGCTGTTCCAGGCGCAGCGCAGCACGCGGGGCACGCTGTCGTCAAAGAACCAGGCTTCCACGCGCTGCTGCGCGTCCACGGTCCAGTCCATGTCGTTCGGGGCCTCGGCCAGGCCCAGTGCCTGCAGGTCCTGGCGCGTGATGCGCTGGCCCGCAGCATCGAGCACATGCAAGGCCTTGTTGGCGATGATGGCCACGTGTTCGCCCTGTGCGGTCTTGACAACGCGCAATGCGGTTATGCCGTTGTTGGGGTCTTCCAGGCGCTGGCCATGCACCAGGGCGGCCAGGCATAGCGCAAAGCTGATGATGAGGGGGATTGCCAGTTGCCATTCGCGTTTGGTCATGGGTCTATCGGGGTTGTGGTTGGCAAGGTTTTACGGCCAGTGGTTTTGCTAAAAAGTGCCACAAGCCCCCGTGGAATATACACCAGTCGCTACTAAATCAGGAGCGTTACGCCGCATGTGTCATGGCATTTTCCGTTTAGACTCAAGGCATGTATTTGCCTGCCGCCCTTGTCGCTTTCCTGGCCTGTCTGGCTGTTGCCCTGCCTGCCGTGGCGCAGCAGGCTTTGCCCGTCCACCCGCCCACCTCCGCGGGCCCCAGGGTGGTGGTGGTGCTGGCCGGTGGTGGTGCCAAGGGTTTTGCGCACCTGGCCGTGCTGCGCCGTCTGGAGCGGGACAACGTGAAGATATCCAAGCTGGTGGGCACCAGCATGGGTGCGGTGATCGGCGGGCTGTACGCCAGCGGCATGTCCACCGATGCCATCGAGAAAGTAATCGGCAGCCTGGACCCGGCCCGCGTGGCGCTGGACCAGGTGGCGCGCAAGGACCTGTCCAACCGCGTGCGGGCCTACCAGCAGAAATACCCCATCACCATGGAGTTTGGCCTGAAGGACGGTGGCCTGACCTTTGCGCGCGGTGTCAGTGACGGGCAGCGGTTTTTGACGCTGCTGCAGGAGCTGACCGCCAATGTGCCGCCCAACGGCAGTTTTGACGACCTGAAGATCCCGTTCCGCGCCGTTGCCACGCGCTACCGCGATGGCGAGATCAAGGTGTTTGACCGCGGCCTGCTGCACCTGGCGATCCGCGCCAGCATGGCTGCGCCGGGTGTGTTTGCCCCGGTGGAGATCGACGACGCCACCTATGTGGACGGTGGCCTGGTGTCCAACCTGCCGATCGATGTGGCGCTGCGGGAAGGGGCCGACGTGATCGTGGCGTCCTACCTGGGCGTGAAGGAGCCTGCCGATGTGCGCCTGGTCGAAGACAACGCGCTGTCCGTGGCAAACCGCATGATTGACCTGCTGATCACCCAGAACGAGCGCCGCAGCCTGGCGCTGTTGCGCCCGCAGGACATTCTGGTCAACCCGCAACTGGCGGGTATTGCGTTCACCGACTTCAGCAAGGCACACCAGATCATCCAGGTGGGCGAGGCGGCCGTGTCCGCACAGGATGCTCAGTTTCGGCAACTGGCAGCAGCCGTGGCGCAGCCCGGTACACCGCCCGCACTGTCGACACCGCTGTACCAGCCTGTGCCCAACTTCCAGCAGCGCGAGATCCGCATAGACCGCGTCCGTGTGACCGGTAACCAAGACGTGCCTTCGGACTTTGTGCAGAGGCAGTTCGCCCGCCTGGTGGGGCGCGAGTACAACGCCAAAGAGGTCGGCGCACAGGTGGATGACCTCTACACCGGCGGCCATTTCGAACGGATCAACTACCAGCTACAGCACATCGATGGTGACCGGTACGAACTGGTGGTGGATGTGAATGAAAAGCCCTATGGCCCGAACTTCTTCAAGACCAGCCTGGGCCTGTCGTCCGAGTTCGGTGGCACCAACCTGTTTTCGATCGGCATGGGTTACCGCAGGCCCTGGCTCACACCCTCGGGTCTGGAGCTGGGAGTGGACGCACGCGGCGGCACCCAGACCGAGCTGGCGGTACGCCTGTTCCAGCCCATGGGTGGGGACTGGGGTGTCAACACCTATGCGGTCTACAGCACCAATGTGCTGCCCATCTACCGGCCCGACACGATGGTGGCACAGAAGCTGGCCCAATCCACGCTGCAAACTCAGGAGCTGGGTGCCAATGTGTCGTGGAACCTGAACAAGGTCTCCAACCTCAAGCTGGGTGTGGTGGTGAACCAGTCACAGCTCAACATCGACACCGCCAGAACGGTGGTGCTGCGTGGCGACGACGGTGTGAACACGGCCTATACCCTGCCCGACCTGCGGCTGGACTTTACCGGCCTCAAGGCGCAGTTCACCGCCGACTCCATGGACTCGCCCAGCTTCCCGACCACCGGTTATTTTCTGAATGTGGCGTGGGACCATTCAGTCTCCGGCACTGCCAACGCGAGTGAACGTATCAACGCGCGCTGGGCGCACCACTTCGGCCCCCACGTCATCAACCTGGGCGCCAATTTTGGCGCGGACTACATCGGTGACTGTGGCACGTGTATCGCGCCCACGGTGCTCTACCCGCTGTACCTGGGTGGCTTCCAGAGCATGGGGGCGTTCAAGCTGGGGCAGTTCAGCGGCGACCGCCTGGCCCATGTGCAGGCCACCTACATGTACCAGCTGGTCAATGGCGGCGTGTTCCGTGAGCCCACCTACATCGGCCTGGTGGCGGAGGCGGGTGACGCCTGGACCCACCGCAACAACAGTTCCATCAAGTACAGCGGCACGGTGTTTTTGGGGCTGGACAGCAAGATTGGTGATATCTACCTGGGCCTGGCGGCGGGCAGCGGCAACAACCGCAACCTTTTCATCCAGATCGGCAAGCGCTTCAGCTTCTGGTAAGGCCCCGGCCGCCGCGCATTTTCTGCGCGTCTCTTACGTGACTCATGGCCTTTGGGCGCCCCGAATAATGGGCGCCAAAAGAGGAGATGCCATGCAGTCGAAGTTGTTGTCAATCTGGAATATGGTCCTGCTGTCCCTTGCCGTAGGTGGGGGGCTGGTCGGGTGTGGAGGCGGTGGCGTTGTGGCGGTCGTCGACCCCTGCCCACCCCTGGCAGCGGCTGTACCTGCCGCCGCGGGCGCTTCCGCGCCGGTGTCGGCCACGGGCGCCTACCTGTGTGCGGCCGGTGTGGGGGTCAGCAACCTGGAGGCGTCTGTCGCCTTCTACAAAAAAGCGTTTGCGATGAAAGAGCGTGCCCGCATTGTGCGCAGCGACCGGCACGAAGTGGTGCTCGACTCGGCCGATGACCGGGGCTCGCGCCTGGTGCTGATGCAGTTCACCGATGGGGTTGTGCGCAACGTCCGGCAGAACCCGGGCAAGATCGTTTTCTACGTCAAGGACCTGGCCGTGCTGGAGAGTGTGCGCACTGCGTTTGTTGCAGCCGGCCTTGACAAGCCCCGCGCGCCGGTCAGCTCGCTGGGGAGCAACATCTCCTTCGGCCGGGACCCGGATGGCAACCTGGTCGAGATTGCGACCAGCAGCACGGCCGTGCATGCCTACCTGAGTGCGATTGGCATCGGCGTGTCCAACCTGACCCAGGCCAAGGCCTTTTATGTGGACACGCTGGACATGGTGCCGGACGCCCGCATCAAGCTCTCGGCCAGCCTGCCCGCAGGTTACATCCCCGTGCCGGTGCAGCCTGCACTGGCGGCCTCGGGGGCCGAGCCGGCACAAGCGGCCATCCCGGCGTACAACGAATACATCCTGCTGTCCAACGCGGGGCGCGGCTCGGCCATCGTGTTGATGAACTACCCGTCCAGCCCGGCCAACTACACCAACAACCCCATCAAGCTCACGCTGCGTGCCAATGACCCGGTGGCCTACGCCGCCCGCATCAGCGCGGCAGGCAGGACGGTCACACAGGCACCCGCGGTGGGCGCCGAGTACGGCACGCTGGGCAACACCGTGGTCGGTGCGGCCAGAGACGCCGATGGCACGGTGCTGGAGCTGCTAGGCCCCTGAGTCCGTTTCACCCAAAAAAATAACAACCCGGAGAACACCCATGCCATCCACCCAATACCGCCGTGCGCGGTCCATCCCCGCAGCCCTGCTCGCTACCGCCCTGGGCCTTGCCCTCCTGTTGACCGCCTGCGGTGGCGGGTATGACCCGCTGGTCGTGGGTGTCAAGGAAGGTGCTGTGCGCGGCACCGAGACCGCTACCGTGCGCCAGTTCCTGGGCATACCCTACGCGGCGCCACCGGTGGGCGCACTGCGCTGGAAAGCGCCCGTTGCACCTGCCCCGTGGGATGGCGTGCGCGATGCCCGCAGCTTCGGCAACCACTGCCCGCAGAACGACACTACACCGCTCAAATACGGCTACCCCGGTGGCAAGGAAGACTGTCTGTACCTCAATGTCTTCACGCCCAAAACACCCGGCAAACACCCGGTCATGGTCTGGGTGCACGGTGGGGCTTTTGTGCTGGGGCGCAGCAACAACTACCCGGTCACCCGCCTGGTGGAGCAGGGCAATACCGTGGTGACCATCAACTACCGCCTGGGCGCACTGGGCTACCTGGCGCACCCCGCGCTGGCCGATACGGCGGGCCGTTCGGGCAACTACGGCTTTCTGGACCAGGTGGCTGCGCTGAAGTGGGTGCAAAGCAATATTGCCGCCTTTGGCGGCGACCCGGCCAATGTGACGCTGGCAGGCCAGTCGGCAGGGGGCTTGAGTGTGTTTGCACAACTGGCTTCCCCGCTGGCCGCCGGACTGTTCCACAAAGCAGTCATCCAGAGCAGCCCGGGCCTGACCCTGCTGAACCAGGCCGAAGCCCATGCGCTGGGGGCCACCACCGCCCAATCCAGCTTTGGCTGCGCCAACGATGCCAAGGCCGCCGAATGCCTGCGCGCGCTGCCGGTCGATACGGTGTTGGCCAAGCAGCCGGGCTCGTTCTCCCAGGTCAACCAGCCGGTGGTGGATGGCAGCTTCCTGGCGCAAAACATGTCCTCCGCGGTGGCCAGCGGCCAGTTCAACAAGATGCCGGTGATGGTGGGCAGCACACACGACGAGTTCACCACCTTTCTGGGGCAGACCGAGTTGACGTCCGGCGTGCCACTCAGCGCTGCGGCCTATCCATTTGCACTGCTGAACGCGTTCAAGGTAAAGGCTGTAGCCGACCTCGCCGCTTCGCTGTACCCACCTGGCGCTTACCCCAGCCCCAGCCTGGCATACAGCGCGGCCATGGCGGACAGTGTCTTCGCCTGCCCCACACGGCGCTCGGCCAAGCAGTTCCAGGCGGCAGGTGTGCCGGTGTATGCCTATGAATTCAACGACGCGAACGCCCCCATGACCCTGCAGCCGCCGGTCAGCTTTCCGTACAAGGCCTACCACGCTTCCGAAATCCAGTACCTCTTCGACATCCCCGGCACCACACTGAGCCCCGCGCAACAGCAGCTGTCGGACGCCATGGTGGGCAATTGGTCGCGCTTCATGGCAACCGGCAACCCGAATGCTGCCGGCAGCAGCGCCTGGCCGCTGTACGCGGCCGATGAAGCGACCCAGCAGTTTGTGCCCTCCGCCAGCGGTGTGATCCGCAATTTTGCGGTGAACCACAAATGCGCGGTCTGGACGCCGGGGGTATAACGCAGCTATCTGAATAGCAACCCCCGGAAACTTTGGCGGGTCTGCTACGGCTCCGCCGGTTTGGCGCAAGCAATCACTGACACGGTTTTGTCATGTTGCGTCGATAACTTTGGTGACTTCGATTAGGAGTCACCCATGTCCACAGCGATCACCATCTCTGGTCTTAACAAAACCTTCTGCAGCGGGCGCAAGGCGCTGCAGGATATTCACCTGACGATAGAGGCCGGGGAAATGGTGGCCCTGATCGGGGCATCGGGCTCGGGCAAGTCCACGCTGCTGCGCCACATGGCCGGTTTGATGGCTGGAGACACCGGGGGGCAGGGCCTGGTCCAGATCCACGGCAGCACGGTGCAGCGGGATGGCAAGGTTGCCTCCGATATCCGCAGCATCCGTTCGGGAGTGGGGTTTGTGTTCCAGCAGTTCAACCTGGTGGACCGCTTGCCGGTCATTGTGAATGTGCTGGCTGGCAGTTTGCACCGTGTGCCGTTGTGGCGCAGTCTGACCCGCTGGTTCACTGCATCCGAAGTGGCGCGTGGCATGGAAGCCCTGCGCCGTGTTGGTATTGCCGAGTGTGGCCCCCAGCGCGCGTCAACCCTGTCGGGTGGCCAGCAGCAGCGTGCGGCCATTGCGCGGGCGCTGGTGCAGGGTGCCAGGGTGATCCTGGCGGACGAGCCCATCGCCTCGCTAGACCCCGAATCGTCGCGCAAGGTGATGGACATTCTGGCGCGGGTCAACCGTGAAGACCAATGCACCGTGGTGGTGTCGCTCCACCAGGTGAATGTGGCCATGAAGTACTGTGCCCGCACGGTGGCCCTGCACCAGGGCCGTGTGGTGTACGACGGCCCGTCCGTGGCCCTGACCCCTACGCTGCTGCGGGAGCTGTATGGCGCCGAGGCCGACGACATTCTGGCCCTGGGTGACCACATCTCCAGCTTGCAAGACAACAAGCCAGCCGTGCCGCATCTGGCATGGCCAGCGCCAGTGGTTGCATTGGCGCAGGCCGCCTGAATACGCCGTAAGGAGCTTGCCATGATCAAGATCAAGACATTCATCGCAGCGCTGGTCTGCACCCCGCTGCTGCTCACCTTTAACCCTGCGGCAGCGCAGGAAGTAAAGGAGATCAGTTTCGGCATTCTGTCCACCGAGTCCGCACAAAACCTCAAGCAGGACTGGCAGCCCGTGATCGACGACATGGGCGCGCGGCTGGGCATCAAGGTCAACGCATTTTTTGCGCCGGACTATGCGGGTGTGATTGAAGGCTTGCGATTCAACAAGGTGCAGGTCGCCTGGCTTGGCAATAAGTCGGCGGTGGATTCGGTAGAGCGTGCCAACAGCGAAGTGTTTGCCCAAACCATCAATGCCGATGGTTCCTTGGGGTACTACAGCTTTGTCAGCGTACACAAGGACAGTCCTTACCAAAACCTGAATGATCTTTTAGCCAATGCGAAGAACCTCAGCTTTGGCATGGGAGACCCCAACTCCACCTCCGGCTTTCTGGTGCCCAGTTATTACCTGTTTGCGCTGAACAACGTCAACCACAAGACGGCCTTCAAGGCCGTGCGCAGTGCCAACCATGAGACCAACATCATGGCCGTTGCCAACAAACAGGTTGACGCGGCCATCCACAGCTCGGATGTGCTGGAGCGCGTAGCGTCACGCCAGCCAGACATTGCGGC
>JAZKDY010000015.1:0-9910 GCA_040387325.1 Pseudomonadota bacterium
GGCTTGTACAGCTTGGTCATGGCCAGCGACGCCGAATACAGCGCAAAGCAGAGCTGGTTGTCCAGCAACTGCGCCGGATTGGGTTTCGATGCGAGGGCGTTGGAGAGCATGGGCTGAATTATAGCGAGCAATTAAATTGTGTGCAACTTAAATAGACCCAATACCCCTCGGAAAAACCGGGGCTTGGCAGAGACAGGGGGCTGGGCTATCGTGCCGCACGGTTTACAAAAAGCGGCGGAAGAAGAATATGGCAGAAGCAACGTTGGACTACATCATCATTGGCGGCGGCTCGGCCGGTTGTGTGCTGGCTGCGCGCCTGACCGAAAACCTGGGCGTCACCGTGGCCCTGCTGGAAGCCGGTGAGGCCGATAGCAGTGTGCTGATCCAGTGCCCGGCCGGCCTGGCGCTGCTGGCCAAAACAGGCGGCGCCAACTGGAAGTTTGAAACCACGGTGCAGCCAGGCCTGAACGGGCGGCGCGGCTACCAGCCGCGTGGCAAGGTGTTGGGTGGCTCCAGCTCGGTCAACGCCATGATTTACATCCGCGGCCAGCGCGAAGACTACGACAACTGGGCGGCACAGGGCAACCCTGGCTGGTCGTATGTGGATGTGCTGCCCTACTTCAAACGCGCAGAGGACAACCAGCGCGGGGCAGACGATTTCCATGGCATCGAGGGGCCGCTGCGTGTGATGGACCTCACCAGTCCCAATCGCCTGGGTCCGCTGTTTGTAGAGGCTGCGCAGCAGGCAGGCCATACACACAATCCCGACTTCAATGGCCTGCGCCAGGAGGGTGTCGGCACGTACCAGGTGACCCATCGCAACGGCGAACGCTGCAGTGCCGCCAAGGCCTACCTGACACCCATTCTGAAGCGGCCCAATCTGCACGTTTTTACGGGTGCACACACTACCCGCATCCTGATGGAGAAGCAGCGTGCCGTGGGGGTGGAGTTCGAGCATGAAGGCCAGACCAAACAACTGCGCGCCGCGCGCGAGGTCTTGCTATGCGCCGGGGCCCTGCAGTCGCCGCAGATACTGATGCTTTCAGGCATAGGCCCGCGCAAGCATTTGGTGGAAAAGGGAATTGCCTGCGTGCACGACCTGGAGGGCGTGGGCCAAAACCTGCACGACCATGTGGACGTGGTGCAGGTTGTGAAAGCGCCCAAGCTGACGGACAGCTTTGGCCTGTCGCTGACCGGCGCTGTGAACGTCATCAAGGGCATGTTGGAGTGGCGCAAGTACCGCACTGGCCCTCTGACGACCAACTTTGCCGAGGCCGGCGGTTTTGTCAAAAGCCAGCCCAGCGAGCGCACGCCGGATTTGCAGCTCCACTTCGTCATCGGCAAGCTGGTCGACCACGGCCGGGCCACGGTGTTTGGCCACGGGTATTCTTGCCACGTCTGCCTGCTGCGCCCTCTGAGCCGCGGCAGCGTGACACTGGCCAGCAAAGACCCGTTCGCCCCGCCTGTCATAGACCCCAACTTCCTCGGTGTGCGTGAAGACATGGAGCGGCTCAGCCGCGGTGTGCGCATCATGCGTGAGCTGCTGGGCCAGCCGCCGCTGGCCAGCCTGGGTGGCAAGGAGATGGCGTATTCGGCCGGCGCCACAACCGATTTGCAGATCGAGCAGTTCGTGCGCGACTATGCCGACACCATCTACCACCCGGTGGGTACCTGCCGTATGGGCAATGGGCCATTGGACGTGGTGGACCACGAATTGCGGGTGCACGGCGTACAGGGCCTGCGCGTGGTGGATGCGTCCATCATGCCCCAGGTGGTCAGCGGCAACACCAATGCGCCCACCATCATGATTGCCGAGAAGGCTGCCGACATGATCAAGGCTGCTGCTTAAGGTTTTTTTAGCAAATTGTTAAGCATTGCGTAGCAATGTCGTAGGCAATATTTAGCAACGCGGCAGGCGTTGGATTTTTAAACTTCTTTCCATGGTCAACGGTGCATGGTGCGCCATCTGGCCAGGCCCGGATGGGCACCAGAAACCCCAGGAAAGAGTTTGAAAATGAAAAATACTGCACTAGAAAACCAGGCCGTGATCGCCACCCTGGCCCTGCCGCGCGTCGACATGTATGCCGGCATCCACAAGGCCATGCGCGCCCTGATGTCCGAGACCCTGATGGCGGTTGGCCGTATGGATCCGCAGGACCCACAGGAACTGGCCACCGTGGGCCATCGGGTCGTGGAACTGTTGGACTTCTGCGCCGCCCACCTGCAGCACGAAAACGACTTTGTGCACACCGCGATGGAGGCACGCGCCCCTGGTGCCAGCGCGCGTATTGCGCACGAGCATGAAGACCACTTGGCACACATCAGCGCACTCAAGGACCAGATGGCCGCGGTGTGCGCCAGTGAACCTGCCCATGCGCCTGCACTGGCGCAGCAGTTGTACCTTGCGTTGACGCTGTTTGTGGCGGAGAACTTCCAGCACATGCATATGGAAGAAACCGCACACAACGCTGTGCTGTGGGCCCGCTATACCGATGCCGAGCTGGTCGATATCCATAACGCGCTGGTGGCATCCATTACACCGCCCGACATGATGTTCACCCTGCGCTGGCTGGTGCCTTCCATGAACCCGGCCGAGCGTGCCGGCCTGCTGCTGGACATGCAGGCCCATGCACCCGCACCGGCTTTCGCCGCTGCACTGGACGTAGTGCAACCACACCTGACACCGCAGGAGTGGGCCAAGCTCAGCCGCGCGCTGGGTTTGTCGCCCGTTCCGGGCCTGGTCGCAGTCTGAACGCCAACCGCAACAACACACACTGGGAGTTACCTATGGGATTCGATCGAAAACAGGTTCTGTGCGCCATGCTGTACGCATTGGCGGGCATGGGGCTGGGTATTTATATGGCCTCGTCGCACAACCACGGGCAGCATGTGACCCATGCTCACATTCTGCTGGTGGGCTTTATCACCTCCATGGTGTACGGCGTGGTCTACAAGCTGTGGTTACCCGCTGCCAAGCCGGTCCTGGCCTGGGTGCAGTTCATTGCGCACCAGGCGGGTGTGCTGGCCATGTGCAGTGGGTTATTTCTGCTGTACGGCGGATTTGTGCCACCACCCGCTCTTGAGCCACTGTTGGGCTTTGCCGCAATAGCGGTATTGCTGGGCGCGGCCACCATGTGTTTCATGGTGTTCAGCACACGCAATGACTGGTCCTGAAACTCAACTATTTCTCTTTTAGTAAACCGATGAAACATCCAATGATGAACAACAAGAATTTCCGCACTGCCGCTGCCATCGGCACCGCTGCGCTGTGCGCTGCCTTTGCCATGTCTGCCGCCCACGCGGTGCAGCCCGCCGTGTCCATGGGTTACGACCACGCCCTGGTGCTGCGCGCCGACGGCACGGTCTGGGCGTGGGGCTACGGTGGCAGCGGGCAACTTGGTCTGGGCAGCACCGGTACCCGCACCACGCCCACGCAGATTCCGACGCTGTCGAATGTGGTCCAGGTGGTGGCACGGGGTTCGTTTTCGATGGCACTGAAGGCCGACGGTACCGTCTGGGCTTGGGGTGACAACTCCGGCGCACGCACCGGTGGCAGCGGCGGCAGTGTGCCGGTGCAGATCAACGGTCTGTCGAGCATTGTCAGCATCAATGCTGGCACCGACACGGCTGCGGCCTTCGCCACCGACGCGTCGGGCCGGGTGTATGCCTGGGGCAGCAACAGCAGCGCGCAACTGGGTACTGGCCAGACCAGCGGGGGTGGCAACCCGGTGCCCCGGCTGGTGGGCGGCGCAGAAGGTGCGGTGGCGGTGAGTGCATCGGACGCGGCCGTACTGTCGCTGCGCCAGGACGGCAAGGTCATTGCCTGGGGGCTGAACGGCAACCGGGCCCTGGCACCGGTTGCTGGCAGCGCCACGGCCGCTGTGGTGATCGATGCCTTGCCCTCCGTGCAGGCCGTCGCGTCGACCTCCATCAACATCGCGGGCCAGTATTACGCGCTGAAGAACGACGGGTCCGTGGTGGCCTGGGGCCAGGCATCCACCAACGCCACCTTCTGCGGGCAGGCCGGTGTACGCACGTCGTCGTATGCACTGATCGACATCTCGCCCATCCAGGGCCTGGCGCGCATCAGCCAGATCGAGCCGGGTGACGGCCATACCCTGTTTGTGGATGCCGACGGTGCGCTCCATGCGTGTGGTACCAACAGCGCAGGCCAACTGGGCGACGGCACGCTGGTGAACCCCACCACCGAAGCGCCCAAGATCGCGCGCATCAGTGGCTTGCCGCCCGTGGTGTCAGCGGCCGCAGGCTCGGCCACCTCCGCCGCTATCGGGGCGGACGGCAGCGTGTGGGTGTGGGGCAGGGCCACCAATCTGGCCACCGGTGCAAGCAGCAAGTCCACCACGCCCGTGCGGGTGACGCAGGCGGGTGGCGCGCCCTTCGACGCCGGTCGGGTGGGTGAAGCCGGCGGTACGTTCTCCGCATCGCAGGCCGGTTCGCTGGGCAGTGCCACGGTGGACGTCGCTGCTGCGGTGTCCACACTGCACCGCGGCAAGACAGGCCGCGTTTACGTGGCAGCGCAGACCGGATCAGGCCTGTTCTTCCTGGGATCGAACGGCTGGGTGCCGTTCACGTCAGTTGCGTCCATCCCACCCTATCTGTCCGGTGCGTTGCCGCGGTCGGTGCCTGCGCGGCTCGCGTCCGGCGAGAACCTCACCGGGCTGAAGGGTGTGCAACTGTTGATGGGTTATGGACTTGGCGACGATACGGCCGCCGTCACGGAAATGCTCCGCTCGGGCCGCTACCAGATCGTTCACTCGCTGAACTGAGCGGGCTGAGCTGAACGGGCCGTAGTCAGGAGACTTCCTGCAACTCCAGTGGGCGCTGCACAACCAGCTGAAAGCGCCCGCGCCCGGTCTTCTCGATGCGCACCAGCGGGCCGTGCTCCTTGAGGCGGCGCTGCAGCAAGAGCAACCGCGCCTCCAGGTTGTCTGTCACATCGGGCAAGCCCAGATCGGAATCCAGGCGCAGCTCGCGGTTGCTGAAGGCGGTGCGGCCCTGCTCGGTGTAGTTGCGCACCAGCCTCCAGAAGATGGCGCCGGCCACGCCCTTGATGAGGTAGTCGTCGCCGATGAAGATGCTGTCGTTGGCGCGGTAATGCCGCACCTGCAAGGCGGTGCCTTGGGCCAGTTGCGCAGGCGGCTCGGCGGCCACTGCTTCCTGGGGCTCGGTAGCGGACTGCATCAGGTCAATGGCTGCGCCCAGGTGGCCGGCCATGGCGACCAGCACGTCTTCGTCTTCGAAGCCAAACTGCATGTCGTGTGGGCTCTCCACAAACACCACACCCAGCAAACGTCCGGCCGAGACGATGGGCACGGCCAGCTGGCTGTGCGGCGTCGGCAGGCCGGGGTAGGGGATGTCCATCTCGGGACAAAAGTCCGGTGCACTGGCCTGCAGGCTGTTGCGTATGGTGCTGCTGTACAGGTAGGCGGTGGCCATGTGTTGTATGCGCACTGGTGTGCGCTCGCGTGCGGCCACGCCAATCACGCCCTGGCCCATGCCTATCTCCGAGCCCACGCCCGAGGTGGCGTAGCCGCAGCTGGCCACGGTGTACAGCCGCTGGCTGACCGGGTCCAGCATCAGCACCATGGCGTGTTGAACACCCATCAGGTCGGTCAGGGTGGCCAGCACCGCGTTCAGCACTTCGTCCAGCGAGGTGCCGCGCGACAGCTGCTCGCTGCCGCGGCGCACCGCACTGAGCATGCTGTAGCGGGGCGGCGGGGTGGGCAGGGGTGAGCCTTCCACAGCCTCGATCTCCTGCACGGCATAAATATCCGAGCCCAGCAACTTGAACACATTGGCCATGCCGGTGTGTGAGGCAATGCCGGCCAGTTGGGCCTTCATACTTTCGAACAGCGGGCCCTGGGTTTCGGTGCGCACATACCGCAGGTGCAGGCGGTAGAACTGCACCGTCTGCGGGTGCAGCACCATCAGGCTGGCATAGGGGTTGGCCAGAATGTTGGCGCGTGTCTTGTTGAAAAACTGGAAAGACAAGGCCACGTGGCCTTCATCGGCAAAACAGGCCTGTGAGATGTAGGCCACATTGGGTGTGCCATCGGCGCCCACGGTTGCAATCACCGCCGGGATGGTGCCCTCCAGGCAGTGCCGAATCTCGCCCAGCGTGGTGCGCGTCATGTGGCACCACCCGCGCCTACCGAGCCCACCGTGACTATGGGTGCGCCGGCATTGGGCCCCGGTGTCTGGTCGAAGGCCTCCTGGAAAGCAAATTCCACGGCCACCAGGTCATCCAGGTCGTGGGCCAGCATGACCCGTGTCAGCACCGGCGGAATGTGCACTTGCGTCAGCTCCCATTCCATTGCCGCCAGGTAACGCTTCACGATGGCATGGTCGTCAGCAGTTGTTTTGCGGCTGTGCACCTGCCGGGTCTTGAGCTGCAGGGTGCGGTTGCTGGATGGCTGCGAAAACACCACGGCCAAACGGCCGCTGGCCGCAATGTCCTGCAATAGCTGGCGGGATTGTTTGCGTGCCAGGTAGACCGTCACCTGGCGCCCATCGGCGGTGATGGTGCTGGCCATGGCACGCATGATGCTGGGCCGCAGCGCCGCGTCACAGGAGCTGACGATGGTGGACACCCCGCTTTGCACCATGGCGACCATTTCGGCAGACAGCACAGGCGCTGCCCCACCCGTGGTCAATTGGCCACCTTGGTTACGGCCAGGCCGTTGTCCAGGAATATCCAGGTCATCTTGGATACCGCATGCATGGGTCGGGTGGGCCAGGCGGCATTGCGCTGGGGTTCACCCGAAGCCAGCGCCAGGGTGATGGAATTCTTGGCGTCCGCGCTGACAGGGCAAGACCAGTTACGCCCGTCCTGGATGGTGCAGCCGGTGAGTTTGGACGATGGCTCGTTGGCACCCAGCACCCAGAACAGGACTTCGCCGCGCGCCTTCAGTGCCCGGTAACGGTAGCGCGGGCCTGCTGCCAGCTCACCGGAGCAACGATTGGCCTCCCAGGTGCCGTTGGCGCAGCTGACGGTGTAGACCGTGCGTTCGCCTTGAAAGGTGATCTTGTCCGTGGTCCAGATGAAATACACCATCAGTACCAATAGCGAAGTTGCTATCCAGCGAAGGTACTTGCGTCTGCCTGGGTTCATAGTGTGTATTCCTGGGTAAAAGGCCTATTGGAAGGCCACTTCCTGGAAGCTGCGCAGCTTGCGGCTGTGCAACTGCTCCGAGCCCTGGGCGCGCAGCAGCTCCACGGCACGGATGCCGATGCGCAAATGCTGGTCCACCCGCTCGCGGTAGAAATGGTTGGCCATGCCGGGCAGCTTGATCTCGCCGTGCAGCGGCTTGTCGCTGACGCAAAGCAATGTGCCATAGGCGACGCGGAAGCGGAAACCGTTGGCGGCAATCGTGGCGCTTTCCATGTCCAGGGCGATGGCGCGGCTCTGGCTGAAGCGGCGCTGGGGCTGGTTGTCGGGCAGCAGCTCCCAGTTGCGGTTGTCGGTACTGGCCACGGTGCCGGTGCGCATGATGCTTTTGAGCGCCGCGCCCTTGACCTGCGTCACGTCGGCCACCGCCTGCTGGATGGCCACCTGAATTTCTGCCAGTGCGGGGATGGGTACCCACAGCGGCAGTTCTTCGTCCAGCACATGGTCTTCACGCACATAACCATGGGCCAGCACGTAGTCGCCCAGTTGCTGGCTGTTGCGCAGGCCGGCACAGTGGCCCAGCATGATCCAGGCCAGTGGCCGCAGCACGGCGATGTGGTCGGTGATGTTCTTGGCATTGGCCGGGCCTACACCAATATTGACCATGGTGATGCCGGTGCGGTCTGCCCGCACCAGGTGGTAGGCGGGCATCTGGGGCAGGCGTGGCAGTTCTTTGCCCAGTGCATCAGCCGCTTCAGGGGGCAGGCCTACGCGGCGGGTGAGGATATTGCCCGGCTCTACAAAAGCGATGTATTCGCTGTTGGGGTCCTTCATGGCCGCATGGCCCAGCGTGATGAACTCGTCGATGTAGAACTGGTAATTGGTGAACAACACGAAATTCTGGAAGTGCTCGGGCCCGGTGCCGGTGTAGTGGCGCAGGCGGTGCAATGAATAGTCCACGCGCGGGGCGGTGAACAAGGCCAGCGGCTGGGGATCCCCCGGGCGCACCGTGTAGGTGCCGTTGGCAATGCCGTCGTCCATGGCGGCCAGGTCGGGCAGGTCGAACACGTCGCGCATCAAAGTGCGGCGCTGGGCGCTCAGGTTGCCCTCCACATGGTCGTTCTCGGCAAACGAGAAATGCACCGGGATGGGCTGGGCGCTGGTGCCCACCTCCAGCTCCACACCGTGGTTTTGCAGCAGCAGCTTGAACTGGTCCAGGTAGTAGTCGCTGTACAGATCAGGGCGGGTCAGGGTGGTCTCGAAGCGGCCGGGCCCGGCCACGAAGCCGTAGCTCAGGCGGGCGCTGTCGGGGATGAAGTTGCGCGACACCGTGTCCGTGTGGATGCGCACCAGCGGATAACAGGCCCGTACATGGCCCATGCTGTCGTCGCCAGCCACAAAACGCTGCATGGCCTGGCGCAGGTGGGCAATGCTGCCGTCGTAAATACGCATGACCTGGGCCAGGGCCGCTTTGGCGTCGGTAAACCGTTCGGGGGCGATAAAGGGAGGGAGGTTTGACATGCGTCTATTGTGCCGTGGTCTTTGCGAGGTCGCGGCAGGACGTTCGCTGGCCGTGGCGTGGGGTAGAGTGCGAACTATTTAATAAATTTGCAATCAATCAGCGGTATTGAGGGCGTGCAGCAGGCAGTTCTGGAACAATAGGGCCAAGGCAGCCCATCCAACCCGCAGGAATTTCTTCTGGTGCCAGATCCAAACGATCCGAACGACTCGCGATTCCACGAGACCGGCTTCCCCTCTTTGCAGTGGGAAGAGGATGACCTGCCCACGCGCCCCATGCCCCTGCATGAGCGGCCGCTGCAAGCCCGTATCGACAACGAAATGGCCATCATCGCCCAGCACCACGTGCGGATAGCGCTGGCCATTGAGAAATTCTGGGGCCACCGCGACTGTGTGGAGTACCTGCAAAAGCTGATCATGAGTGGTGGTCATCAGGACGGCCAGGCAAGGATAGGCTTCAAATCCGAAGTGTTGTCCGCGCTGATCAACCTGGCGTCGCTGCACAAGGTCGAGTAGTATCAAATCGGCCTCTAGCCCCCGAGCACGCTGCCTATGCAGCTATTAATTCAATAGCAAACGAATGAATCCCACCTCCCCAGCCACACAACACCAATTCGACGTGCTGATCGTCGGCAGCGGCCTGGCCGGCCTCTCTGCGGCCCTGCACCTGGCGCCCACCCACCGTGTGGCCGTGCTGACCAAGCGCGCGATGAGCGACGGCTCCAGCAACTGGGCCCAGGGCGGTATTGCCGCCGTGCTGGCCGAGGGCGACAGTTTTGACTCCCACGTGCAAGACACGCTGGTGGCTGGCGCCGGCCTGTCCGAACCCGAGGCCACGCGTTTTGTGGTGGAACACTCGCCCGAAAGCATTGCCTGGCTGCGCGAGCTGGGTGTGCCGTTTTCAGAAGAAGACGGCCACTTGCACCTGACCCGCGAAGGCGGTCACAGCGCCCGGCGCATTGTGCACGTGACCGACGCTACCGGCGCGGCCGTGCAGAAGACGCTGATCGCCACCGTGCGCCGCACGCCCAATATCACGCTGTTCGAGAACCACACGCTGGTGGACCTGATCACGCGCAACAAGCTGGAACACGCGGTGGACGCCCCGCGCACTGCCAACCAATGCCTGGGCCTGTACGCGCTGGACGAGGCCACCGATGAGGTGCACACCTTCAGCGCCCCCCACACGATTTTGGCCACCGGCGGCGCCGGCAAGGTGTATCTGTACACCACCAACCCCGACACCGCCACCGGCGACGGCAT
>JAZKDY010000016.1:0-18505 GCA_040387325.1 Pseudomonadota bacterium
CCAAGCTGCTGTTTGACGATTCACCCGAGGCCCACGGCCACGGCAAGATCCTGGGTGGCGGCATGGTCGGCACACATGCGGGTGACATGATCGGTGAGGTTGCGCTGGCGATTGAGATGGGCGCTGACGCGGTGGATATCGGCAAGACGATTCACCCGCATCCCACGCTGGGCGAATCCATCGGTATGGCGGCGGAGATTGCGCACGGGTCTTGCACGGACGTGCCGCCCGCGCGCAAGTAAGCCTGCCTGAGACACCAACATAGCGAGCCAGAACTGGCAACAGGGGGTCACCGTGGGTACCATGTTTTCAGCAAGCTTCTTGTGCGCACTTGTGGTCATGCTGGCTGGATGCAAACAACCGCCGGAACCGAAGGTGGCACTGGCGTATGCCAAACAATTTGGAGCAGTGGAAAGTTCCCGGCTAACCCCTTGCCCCAAGGTGAAAGGGGTTTGGCAACTATCCCAACTTTCTGCTGGCAGCCTTTTGAACGAGCAGGGCATGCTAGTCGAACACTTTCGGTGGGTAGCCCCCAAACTGTTTGGTCTTACTATCGGCACCCGAGCGTATATTGCAATGGATGAGCAACGCCTGAGCACGGTTTTGTTTCTGTCGGACAAAATTCCGGGTCCAAATGGGCAAAACATGATGGGCTACACCGCCAAATCTGACCATGAGTTGCCATGTCTTGGACATGGTTGGCGCCAAGTCGTGGTTATCAATCATTCGACAAATGATGCTGCAGCGCGGGTGCTAGGCCTGGATGCAGAAAAACCCAAAACCATCACACAGACTGATTATTTTGCAAGAAGTCCGCAACATGACTTGTTGTTGGCGATCCAGATTGAGTTTCAAGGCACCAATGCCAAAAGTAATCCGGTCCAGGGTGGATATTGGCATTTCCTGAAAATGCCCCGACTCCATGATGAACCCCTGGAGCAGGGTTTTAAATATCCGTGAAGCAGCTTTGAGTCGGTGCTGCGCGGGCTTGCGTGACAATATGCGGTCCCGCTTATCCTCAACCGCCAGTCACCACCCAGCATGCTTGCCAATCCCACCACCACCGTTTCTGCCGCGGACCCCATAGTCTGCGTGCGGGGCCTTAGCAAAACCTATGCGGGCGGTTTCCAGGCCCTCAAGAACATCAACCTAGACATCCGGCGCGGCGAGATCTTTGCGTTGCTTGGCCCCAATGGTGCAGGCAAGACCACGCTGATCAGTGTGATCTGCGGTATGAGCACCGCCACCTTGGGCACGGTCACGGCCGACGGCCATGACACGGTGCGTGACTACCGTGCGGCGCGATCCATCATTGGCCTGGTGCCCCAGGAGTTGCACACGGATTCGTTTGAGACGGTGTGGGCCACGGTGAGCTTCAGCCGCGGCCTGTTTGGCAAGGCTCCGAATCCGGCGTTCATCGAGAAAATCCTGAAAGACCTGTCGCTGTGGGACAAGAAGGACAACAAAATTCTTCAGCTTTCCGGTGGCATGAAACGGCGTGTGCTGATTGCCAAGGCCTTGTCACATGAGCCGAAGATATTGTTCCTCGACGAGCCCAGTGCGGGTGTTGACGTGGAGTTGCGCCATGACATGTGGCGCCTGGTGCGCCAACTGCGCGATGCTGGCACGACCATCATCCTCACCACCCACTACATCGAAGAAGCCGAAGACATGGCCGACCGCATCGGCGTGATCCGCAACGGCGAGCTGATTGTGGTGGAAGACAAGCAGGTGCTCATGCGTAAGCTGGGCAAAAAACAACTTACGCTCACGCTGCAGCACCCTTTGGAACGGGTACCGGAGGCCTTGGCACCCTGGTCTCTCGAACTGGCGCAGCATGGCCAGCAGCTGACCTACAGCTTTGACACCCAGCAGGAAGACACGGGCATTGCCGCACTGTTGCGCGCCCTGGGCGAGGCGGGTATTGATTTCAAGGACCTGCATTCCAGCGAAAGCTCGCTCGAAGACATTTTCGTCAGCCTGGTTCACGATACGAAAGCAACACAAGCATGAACGGCCTCAACCTGCACGGCGTGCGCGCCATCTACCGCTTCGAGATGAACCGCGCGTTTCGCACCTGGATGCAAAGCCTGATTGCGCCCGTGCTCTCCACGGCCTTGTATTTCATCGTCTTCGGCTCGGCCATTGGCTCGCGCATGGGCGACATTGGGGGGGTGAGCTACGGCGCGTACATCATCCCCGGGCTGCTGATGCTCTCGCTGCTGTCGGAGAGCATTTCCAACTCTGCCTTTGGTATCTATATGCCCAAATGGTCTGGCACCATTTACGAGCTGCTGAGCGCACCGGTCGGATGGGTGGAGGTGCTGCTGGGTTATGTGGGCGCTGCGGTGAGCAAGTCACTCATGGTGGGCACGCTCATCCTCATCACTGCACGATTCTTCGTGCCCTATGAGGTTGCGCATCCGCTGTGGATGGTGGGCTTTTTGGTACTCACCGCTACAACTTTCTGCCTGTTCGGATTCCTCATTGGTCTGTGGGCCGACAGTTTCCAAAAACTGCAGATCATCCCGCTCTTGGTGATCACCCCGCTTACCTTCCTGGGCGGGGCGTTCTACAGCATCAGTATGCTGCCGCCGCTGTGGCAAAACGTGTCGCTGTTCAACCCCGTGGTCTATCTCATCAGTGGATTGCGTTGGGCGTTCTACGGCCAGGCCGACGTGCACATTGGCATCAGCGTGGGCATGACGCTGGGGTTCATGGTGGCATGCCTTGTCGTGGTGTGGTGGGTGTTCAAGACAGGGCGTCGTATCCGCAAGTGAGCAAGTGAGCTTTTGCCGGTGGTGCTGGCCGGTCGCAGCACCGTCCGGATGGTCTTTTTCGCACCACCAAACCGGGCCTTGGTGTCACCCTTCCCGGAACTCGTCACACGGGCATTGAATTGGCGGCGGCCATTTTTACACTGCGCGGGTCTAGAAGCCGATTTACCCCGGAGAAGAACCCATGCAAAACCCCACCCGCCGCATCCCCATGCACAACGCCGTCAACCAGGCCGTACGTGTCCTGTTGGGCACATCATTGCTCGCCGCCGCCACGGGCACCGCCTTGGCCCAGCAAGCCCCTGCCAAGGATCTGGATTCTGTCGTCGTGACCGGCCTGCGCGGCTCGCTGGCCAGCGCGCTCAGTGCCAAACGCGAAAACAATGGCATCGTCGATGTCATCAAGGCCGAAGACATGGGCAAGTTCCCGGACTCCAATCTGGCCGAGTCCCTGCAACGTGTGCCTGGCGTGGTGATTGACCGCGACGCAGGTGAAGGCCGTGCCATCACCGTGCGCGGACTGGGGCAGGATTTCACCCGCGTGCGCATCAACGGCATTGAGGCCCTGGCCACCACCGGTGGTACCGACAGCTCTGGCGGTGGCAACCGTGGCCGTGGATTTGACTTCAACGTCTTTGCATCTGAACTGTTCAACAGCGTCACCGTGCGCAAGAGCGCATCTGCCGATGTGGACGAGGGCTCCCTGGGCGCCACGGTTGACCTGCAAACCACCCGTCCTTTCGACCTCAAGGGCTTCAACGCCATGGTCTCGGTCAAGGAGAAGTACAACGACCTGGCCAAGACCACCGACCCGCGTGGGGCCTTTCTGCTGTCCAACTCCAATGCCGACAAGACCTTTGGCTGGCTGGTCTCCGGTGCAGCGTCCAAGCGCCGCAGTTTGGAAGAAGGCTTCAGCACGGTGCGCTGGGACAACGGCCCCACCAACACCGGCTTCTGCTCCCCGACCGGTGTCACACCCGCCAACCCCACTACGTCGACCGCTACCACCTGCGGCCCCGCAGCCCAAGGCGTGCCCCGTATTGCAGGCACGCCTGAAACCCTGGCTGCCTATGCAGACGCCAACAGCCCCAACAACTTCCACCCACGTTTGCCGCGCTATGGCCGCCTGACCCACGACCAGGACCGCGTGGGCCTGACAGGCTCCCTGCAATTCAAGCCCGTCGATGGCACGCTGCTGACCCTGGACCTGATGTATGCCAAGATCAAGGCCACCCGCCAGGAAGATTATCTGGAAGCCATCTCATTCAGCCGCGCGCTGACAGCCGGCGGCAAACAGCAGACCAGCGTGTTGAGTGCCGCCTATGCGCCCAATGGCGCGCTTCTGCATGGCACCTACAACGGCGTAGACGTGCGGGCAGAGTCCCGTTTCGACGAACTGTCGACCACGTTTACCCAGCCCACGCTGACCTGGGACCAGCGCCTGACCGATACCCTGAAGATGACCGCCAAGCTGGGCACCGCGAAGTCAGCGTTCGACAACCCGGTGCAGACCACGACCACGCTGGATGCCATGAATACCAATGGTTACGGCATGGACTTCCGCCAAAGCGACCGCCTTCCACTGCTGAGATACGGCTTTGACCCCACACAGATCGGCGGCGCCATGACCATTGTGGGCGTGCCACCCGGTGGCGCTACGGCGTTGACGAACGGCACCGCCAGCGAAATCCGGCTGCGCCCCAATGGCGTCACCAACCGTACAGACGTTGGCCAGTTCGGGCTCACGTGGGAAGCATCGGACGTCTTCACCGTGCGGGGTGGCCTGGATCTGAAGCGTTACGCGTTTGATTCCTTCGAATTCCGCCGGGGCACGGAGAATATTTACGCACCGCCCGCCGGTGTCAGCATAGCCGGCCTGACCACTACGCTGAACAATTTCGGCAACGGCTTGAGCCTGCCCGCCGGTAGTGTCACGGCGTGGGCGATTCCCAACTACACCGCCATCACACAAGCCTATAACGTGAACTGCAATTGCCTGCAAAGCGGCCTGGCGAATGGCCCCGGCGATTTCACATTGAGCTCCATCACCAACGGCAGTGCCCGTGCCAACAACAAAGCGGTCACAGAGCGCGACGATGGCGTTTACCTGATGGCCGACTTCGACACCAAGTGGGGCAACACCCCCGTGCGCGGCAACTTTGGTGGCCGTTATGTGAAGACCGAACAAGTGGCATACGGTTACCAGGCCACCGGCGGGGGCTCCCTGGTGTCCGTTACCAACCAGTACAACGACTGGTTGCCGTCCATCAACCTGGTGGCGACCGTGACGCCAGAAGTCATGCTCCGCGTGGCGGCTGCCAGCGTGATGTCACGCCCCAACCTGATTGCGTTGAGCCCGGGTGGTTCGATCAACACCGTGGGTGCCCTGACCATTACGGCGGGCAACCCCTTGCTGCAACCCTACCGCGCCAAAACGCTGGATTTCGGTGCAGAGTGGTACTTTGCCAAGAATGCCTTCCTGGGCCTGGGCCTGTTCAGTAAGAACATTTCTACCTACGTGCAGACCCTGACACAGAACATGGCGTACAAGGATACCGGTTTGCCCATGTCACTGTTGCCAGGCAACTTCAATGGCAATGAGGTGTTTTCCGTGCGCACCTCGGTCAACACCGACGGTGGCCGCCTCAACGGTGCAGAGTTGAACTACCAGCAGCCCTTCTCGTTCCTGCCAGGCATTGGCAAGAACTTTGGTGTCCTGTTGAACTACACCATCGTGCAGTCCAAGATCGACTACGCCAACACACCCACGCTGGCCAACCCCAACACCGTCATCACGGATGACCTGGTGAACATGTCGCCCAGAGGCTGGAATGCATCGTTCTACTACGACGACGGCGCGCTCAGTGGCCGCATCTCTGCCGCATGGCGCGATACCTTCCTGACCGCGGTTCCGGCGATCACCACCACCAACGACGTGGATGGCAAAAACGCGTCGCTGAACGTCGACCTGTCCATCAACTACAAGGTCAACAAAAACCTGGACGTGTCCGTGGAAGCGACCAACCTGACCAACGCGCCCAACGACCAGTTCACCAGCCGTGCCCGCAACAGTGCGGTGGTCTACAACGTGACCGGGCGGGAGTTCCTGATTGGTGCACGCTACAAGTTTTAAAGATGGTTAGGTGAAGAGAGTGCTAGGGTTAAGGGGCGCCCAGGGGAGGGCGCCCCTCTTTTTTGGAGGTCAAAAGCCCGTGCCATACTTGCTCCGATGGGGTTGAATTTTCTATCCGTTGGGGGGAGGCTGGCGATGCACTGTGGGCAGAGTGTGCGGCACGTGAGGAGTGCACCGTGAGTTATGCCATCCACATCTGGGACCAGCCCACCCCAGCGAACTGGCCTGAGGCGCAGGCGGTGTTTGAGCGCCTGTGCGACCAGCGGGCTGCTTTGAATCCGAAGTTCGTCGCGCTGGCCCAGCGCATGAGAGCCGCGTTCCCGCAGTATGGAGATGAGTGGGATTTCGGCTCTCCGAATGACCTGCCCAACGACGCCGTGCTGGCCGTGGACATCCATGACCTGACAGTCTTCTATCCCCGGCTCGTGGATGCTGCAGTCGCACTGGGACTCAGCGTCTACGACGACAGCACCGGCGAATGTTTCGTGCCCGGCCCCTGGCGGTTGTCGTCAGAGGGCCGTGAGCGTCTGGTCTGGATCGACCCGGCGCCAGCGCCTGCGAAGTTGCCCGATATTGAAGACCGCGTGCGAGCCCTGGTCCATCCGCGTTTGGCGGCGCACGGATTCCGCCAGGAGGTCGAGCGGTCGTCGTCGGTCACGCTGCAAACCCGTTGGCTTCGGGATGTGCCGCTGGGTAAGCAATGGATTTCGCTGGGATGGAAAAGCCTGTCGGACGGTGCGTATTACGAGGTTCGCACCTCGGCAGGCATGCGCCCTGTGCTGCCTGGGGAGCTGGTGCCGCTGTGCGACCCCCAGCCCATGGTTGATCTGCACATCATCCATGCCGGGCCGCTGCACCGCTTCGTCAGCCCTTTGCGGTCGGGCCCTTACGACAGCATCCCGGTCGAGATTTCCAAGGCCAGCCAACTGGACGATTTTCTGGCAGCCACAACGGACTGGCTGGAAGCCGAGTTGCTGCCCGTGCTGGACCAATGCCGCACGGTACCAGGTTTACTGGCCTACGACCTGGGTGAACCGCGGCAGTCCATCGCCATCAAGCCCTACCAGGCCAACCTCGCTTTGGCTTACTGGGCCGGCGCATCGGACGTCGAACGGCGCTTCGCGTTGCTGCTCAAGCGTTGTGTGCACCACAACATGACGCCGTTTTTTCTGAACGCCACCCATCGCGGCCTGCAGGGTGACAATGTGCGGGCACTGTTCGGCACCTGCCCCGGGGGCACTGCGTGAGCCGGGGCGGATTACCCTCTGCGCCGACTTGTCGGTGGCGTGCATCGTCGTGGTTTGCTACTGATTCAGTAGCTGCATGCGCTTATTCCACGGGGCTAAGTGGGTTTTTTGTTGTCACATCGATCAGGTGTAACATGACCCGGACTCTAGAAAAAAGAACCACTGGGAGACGTTGTGAACAACAGAAAATACACAACCGCAAGGTGCCGCATGCCGGCAGGAATCATCGTTCTGGCGGTCCTGGCACTTCAATCCTGCGGTGGTAGCGGCAGCAGTAGCGGTGGTACAGGCGGGTCGTATGCCGACTTGTGCCCTCGTGTGGCGGTAGGGACACAAATTGGCGGTGCGACGATCGACAAGGTGGAGCATATCGCCGGCAGCAATGTCGCACCCGCTTACTGCAAAGTGTTGGCCACCATTGCACCGCAAACCATCTTTGAGCTGCGCTTGCCGGACGCTTGGCAGCGACGCTACATGCACATGGGCGGTGCCGGGTTTGACGGAAGAATCAGCAACTACGATGGCAACTTCCTCGGTGCCATTACTGCGTTGTCACGCGGGTTCGCAGTGGTTGCATCCAATGGCGGCCATGTAGGGCAAGCAACCGAAGTTGGCGGCCCATTCACGGATGCCAGTTGGGCGCTCAACAACCCGGCGGCACTGGCAGACTACGGCTACCGTGCAATTGACACGGTGGACACTGCGGCTAAGGCGATTACCGCCCAGTTCTATGGACGTGCACCGCAGTATTCATACTTCAATGGCTGTTCAACCGGAGGGCGGGAAGCCCTGATCGCAGCCAACCATTTCCCACAAAATTACGATGGCATCATTGCGGGCGCGCCGGAAACCTCCAACTCAGGCAAGCTGCTGGCCCGGTACAACATCTACCGGCATTTACTCACCCCCGACAGTGTTCTGCCGGCGTCCAAAATCGCCGCGCTGGAAAAAGCGACGCTTGCGGCCTGCGATGGACTGGATGGCGTCAACGACGGCCTCATCAGCAATCCGGCCGCATGCCATTTCGACCCTGCCGCGTTGCGCTGCAACGGTGGCGACAATGGCGTCTGCCTAACCGACGCGCAGGTTCAAACCGTGCGTACCATCCGTGGCAATACTGCGCTGGCAGACGGCACCGTTGTGCATGCCGGCTTTGGCCTGGGTGCGGAATTCAGTCCATCAGACGGCGTGGATTGGCAACCCAGGTTTTTCGGCAATCCACTCACCGGTGCGGTATCAGACAGTTTCTGGGACACACAGTCGCGCCTGCGGTACTTTGTTTTCAACAACCCCTCCTATAACCTGAGCAGCTTCCAGACGGACCGGGACTATCCACTGGTGGTCAGCAAGGATGCAGCCAATGGTTTGAATGTGGATCCCAACGCCTTCAAGGCGTATGCGGCGGCCGGCAAAAAGCTGATCATCTGGAACGGCGCCAGCGACTATGCGATATCGGTTAACCAGACCATACGCTTCTACGGCCAGATGTCCGATGCGGTTGGGGGTGCAGCGCAGGCCAGCGCGTTCTCCCGTTTGTACGTTTTGCCGGGTGTGCACCATTGTTACGGTGGTGTTGGCGCAGACCAGTTTGACCACGTCGGCGCTATCAGCGACTGGGTCGAGCAGGGCGTCGCACCCCAAACGCTCAAGGCAACCAAGAGCGGAGCTGTGCCGTTGTCCCGCCCGCTTTGCCCGTATCCGCAGTTTCCACGTTACAAGGGGAGTGGCGATACCAGCAACGCGGAGAATTTCAGGTGCTCGACCGAATGACTGGGCTTCCGGGGTAACACACCCTGCCGTGCGTTACCGCACAGTCCACGGCGCGCAGTTGGATGACCATGGCTCCTTGTCAAATTTTGAACAGCCTACAAGGACCATGACCATGCAAAAACTTAAAGACCTGATGAGCCCCGACGTGAAAGTGATCAGCCCGGACATGAGCATTCAGGAGGCTGCCATACAGATGCTTGAGGGTGACTTTGGAATGCTGCCGGTGGGTGAAAATGATCGCATGATCGGCACGATTACCGACCGGGACATCGCCATTCGCGCCGTAGCCGAAGGCAAGGACAACAGTACCACCGTTCGTGAAATCATGTCCGAAGGCATCGCCTGGGTCTACGAAGACCAATCTGTCGAAGACGCGGCCAAGTTGATGAGCGAGCGCCAGGTACGGCGTTTGCCGGTGGTGGACCGCAACAAACGTCTTGTTGGCATTGTTGCGCTCGGAGACTTTGCGGTGGAAAGCTCGGAGATTCGTCCGGCCGCCGAAGCGCTGTCGGAGATTTCAAAACCGTCGTAGCAGGACCGCCATACGCTATAAAGTTAGTAGCGGGCTGCGCAGATCCGACGAGGGCTGCGCGGCTTTTTGGCTTGTAGATTATTTTTCTGGCTTGGCTTCAGCTGGCGACTCGGTGTGCAAGACGCACATCCAGCGATTGCCTGTGTAAACCCAGGTGGAAGTGTCCACCATGTTTTGCGTGCTGGTTTGGCCGCCTTTACGTGCCGCGATAGTTTGCGTTACGCGGTAGGTCACAACAGCAGTGGTATCGGTTGGAAACACCACCTCAACATCGCTCAGTGCAAATGCGGTCACCACCATAGAGCCTTGCTCTGCCATCTTTCGATAGCCAGCATGGTCAAATTTCATCGCTCCGTGCGCGCTGGCCATAAGGGATGGCTCGTGCAGCATCTGCAAAGCGGTGTCTGTGTCTTGGTCCACCATCGACTGCCAGAATTTCGTCTCCAGCGCTATCAAAGTTTTAGCGGATGTAGTCATGCGATTCTCCAGTTGTTACGGTGTCCAAATGCTCGCGACACGGCGTTGCGCCGTCCGTGCGCCAGGGAACACAACGGAGCAGGCGATGGCGCGACTAGGGCTTCTGGATCGCCGAGCAGCTACAAGCCGTCAACGCAGTGGCTCGCGCGTCTGCTTCCCGGACCATGGTGCACACGCCATTGGTCAGAGTCAGCCGAAAGCTGTCGGGCTGTGCAAGCAGTCGCCCGCTGGCCGGTTGACCCGCAGCGTCCAGGATGATTTCCGAGGGTGTAATGCTCAGGCGGTCTTCACGTGCGAAGGCCGCTGAGGTCAGCACCACGCGGCCGCCATCCGGGCGCTGGGCCGCGGCCTGCATCTGAGCAATGCACTGGGCATTGGTTTTGTCCGCCACCATCAGGGCGGGGGATTGCGTAACCGGATCACCCGCGCAGGCGGCCAGTTGCAGGGCGCTCAGGCAAACGGCACCGAGGCGCAACATTGCCTTACCGCCCACTCGGGCCACGCAGCACACGCACGGCTTCCGACGGACTGCGGTCCATCGCAAAGTGGCCGCCTTGCTGCAGCAGGCTCTGGACCACGCCCTTGTCGTTGCCCGACTGCGGTGCGGGGCAGGCCCCGGTTCGCATGTAGGCCAGTGCGCCGCTGAGCATGGATTCCGCCGGGTCTCCCCGCTGTCGGGTCAGGTCGTCCGCAACCGCACAATGGGGCGCAAAACCATCGGCGTAGTCGCCAAACCCCAGCGCATTGACACCCTTGAACTGCATCGCTGCATACGATGTGCCGCAATTGTTCTCGTAGGAAAAACCATAGGGCTTTCCGCAGCTGGTTCCACCGATGCGAATGACTTCCATGAAAGGTGACAGCCCGTTGAAGACCGACTCACTCGCGGAGCACGTGCTGCCCGAGGTCAGCATGAACACTCGTTTGAGCCCCAGTTGCGGCAGCGGCTGGCCTGCTGCAACAGAAAATCCCTGGGTGGTCTGGTGAAATGGGCTGGTGGTGTTGCAGAAGGGCAAGAGGTTCTTGTCATTGCAGCTCAACTTCTCAAACGTTTTGCCCGCCAGGGTCGTGTCGCCAATCATCCAGGCCAGTTCGTTGGCAAGGTCCAGATAACCGCCCCCGTTGTACCGCAGGTCGACGACCAGTTCGTTGACACGGGCGTTCTTGAACAGCGTGAAGGCATCGACCAGTTGCTTCTCCGCGCTGACAACGCTGAAGGAGTTGAGCACCAGGTAGCCCACTGTGTTGCTGCCGTCGGTGATCACGGACGACAACGCCACAGGTGTTACCGCAATCGTCTGCGACGAGGTGATGTCGACAAACCGTGGTGTGCTGGCATTGGCCGCCAGCAAGCCAAAACGTGTGGTCTTGTTGGCCACCGTGGGCGCCAGACCGGCATTGAGCGCGGCGATACCCAGGCCTGTGGTGTCGTTGATGTCGACCCCGTCAATGGAGGTGATGGTGTCACCCCGCAAGACCCCAGCCAGTTGTGCTGGCGAACCCTGTTCCACATACAGTATGCGCACCACACGTGGCAAGGCGGTGGTCAGGGTCGAACGCCGAAAACCGTAGCCCGATGCAATGCCGGACTGCTGGTTGATCAGGTCCACCGTCGACAAGGTAAAACTGAACTGGTCCACCGGTTTGCCAGAGGCCGTGGTGTTCCTGGTCTTGAGCGCCTGAAAATACGCGTTCAGCGTTTGCAAGACACTGTTGCCATTGCCCGCAAGGGTGTAGTTGGCCGCGTTGACGACGGGCACGTCCTTGTACCAGAGGTAGGTTTCGTCCATGAAGGAGCGCACCCAGGACTTCTCGGTATCGATTGAACCCTGGCGGTCCGGGGTGCCAGCGCGGGGTGCGGCACACTGCTGTGCCAGCGATGCCGCACTGGCCAGCACGCCTGTTCCGGTATCAGCCGGAGCAGGGGGCGTTGCAACCGGCGCGGTCGGACCAGAGCCACCGCCGCCACAGGCAAGCAGCAGCAATACAAGAGGTGTAGCAGCCAGCAGCTTCAAAGGCATGGTGTTCGTGTCTTCATGCGCCGCCCCAGCGTGGCTTCTCCAGCCAGGAGGTGCCGTGTGCTGCGGCAAAGCCGTAGAAGCTGAGTTCTGTTTGGGCGCTGTCAGGATGGGCCTGTACCCCCAGACGAAGTTGCAGGACCAGGCCTTCGGGCGTGCGCGCTACATACCCCGTGCGACGGATCCAGTCGGCACTGGTCCAGCTGGACAGCTCGGCGCGGATATCGGGAGCCAAACGCGCAGCGCTGCCGGAAATCACGATATCGGTGCCTTCGGACCCGGTTCGTGCGACAAATTCCGCGCTGTCACCGGTGTCAAACGGCTGGTCACGCAGGCTGCCATCGGGGTTTTTGAGTGCCAGGTGCAAACGCCCGTGCAACAACTGCGCGTCGATGTCCGGGCCGCGGGCGCGAAACAGTACGCGGCCCTGGTCGTCAAAGTCGGCTCCCCACAACATGCCGGCATCCACCTCGGCGACGCCATAACCCTGCAGGCAACAAAACTGTACGCCCCGCGCCTGCAGGCGTTGCGCCAGCGCGTGGTGTAAAGACTGGGGCATCCAGTAACCGCCGACGACGGCGATCATGGCATCGGGCAGGGGTAGCGCCTGCTCCAGGTGGTGCATCAGCATCTGCCCCAGAAAAAGGGGTTGGCTCAGCACCATGGCGGGCATGCCCTCACGTGCCGCCAACTGCAGTGCACGGCTCGCGGTCTTCACGCTCATGTAACAGTCGATCAACACACCATCCGATGGAATGGCCACCATGGCCGGGTAGGCGTTGACCACCAAGGGTAAACGGTCGCCAAAGGCTTGCAGGCGCTCGGGCCAGTGGGCCTTGACAATGCCAGTCAGGGCCAGGCCGGCGCGGTTGATCTGGCGAAACCCGTCAGGCCCGGTCTGGGTGGAACCGGCCGAGTACGACAGGATGTCACCGGCGCGCAATGCACTCATGCTGTCGCCCCGATGGCCACTGCGGCCTGGCTGCTGGCGCCCACGGTATTGCTCAGGCGCAGTGCCAGAATGCGGGCCAGGTTCTGGTAGAACTTGGCCGCGATGGCGGGGTCACCGCCCAGGACCTTGCGCAACGCATTTTCCTGCAGTGCCAGCACCCGCGCACCCTGAGCACCCGCAAATACATCGGCGCTGCGCATGCCGCCCAGTACAAACGAGACTTCACCAACCAGTTCCCCGGGCTGCAGTTCCGAGAGGACCTGCAGGCTGCCGTCCGCACGCACTGTACGCACTTGCATGCTGCCACCCAGCACCACAAACACACTTCGATAAACCGTGCGGCGCCGAATGAACAATGCGTCGGGCTCGCAATCGAGCACATTGCTGCCGGCCATCAGGGTGCTGACCTGCTCGGGTTCAAAACCCTGGAAGATGGCCATGCGTTCCTGGCTCAACAGGGCAAATACTTCGGCGTGCTCAGGCGCCTGGTGGCCGGCCTGCGCATAACTTGCGTGCGGAAACCGCTGGTCCACCCAGGCCGGCGCCTTTGCATCGGGCAGTACTTCGAGCACCACGGGCAACAAGGGGCTCTTGAGGCGCTGCAGGTGCGCCACGTCGTTGAGCACCAGGCACATGGGCACCAGAATACCTACGGCACTGTCTGCAATGTTGTCGGTGTACTGGCGCCAGCCCAGTCGGGCATAGAAGTTGATCAGGTGCGGTACACAGTCCAGAAAGACCAGTTGGATACCCGCTTTGATGGCCTCCTGAATGGCGAAGAACATCAGGCTGGTGGGCACGGGCCCGCCCCGAAAATCGGCATTGACGGTCAGCTTGGAACCCACCGCCATCTGTGCAAGCGGTACTTCGGCAAACGAGGTGAAGTCGTAGATGTCGTGCCAGTCGTCGGGGAAGGCCTTTGCCAGACCGGCTTTTTGAATGCCATCACTACCCCAGTGCTGGCGCACACCGGCGACGACAACACCGTCGACCTCGGCACAGAAAAACCGCCCCCAGGCATCAAACGGGTCCGATAAAGAGCGGTCTGTGTGGTCGGCGCTGTCCCGGTAGAGGTTCATCTCTTCGGTGTAAATCTCGAAACGCTGGCGCACACACGCTGCGATTTCATCAGGCGCGGTGGCGGGTTTCAGCACGGTTGCCATGGAGTACCTCCCTATGATGGTCAGCACAATATATCCGACTTCGGGTGGCTAAAAGCCCCTGTACCAAGGGTGCGATACTGCGGCTCCATGCACTCAGCCCAGTCCCACCACACTTCGCACGACGCCCTGTTGGAGCAACACCTTCAAGCCTATTTCGGCGCGCTGGATGCCCAGGCCCTGGCCTTGCTGCGCCAGCGTTTGCAGTGGATGGAAATACATGGCGGCGAGACTCTGCTCACCCAGGGCGACTCGGGCGACGCCATGTACCTGGTCGTCAGTGGTCGGCTGCGCGCCTTTGTAATGGCGGAAGACGGCAGCCCCTACAAAGTCGCCGAAATACCGCGCGGCAAGATCGTGGGGGAGATGAGTCTCTACACCGACGAACCCCGTGCCGCCACGGTGGTGGCCGTGCGCGACTCTGTGCTGGTGCGGCTGGACCGCGCAGACTTCGAGGATCTGTTGGCGCGCAGTGCGCAGGTGTCGGTCGCCATGACGCGCCAGATCATCCAGCAGCTGAAAAACGGGCACGGCGAGAGCCGCCCCGGACTGAACAAAGACAAACTGGTCACCATGGGGCTGGTGCCCATCACGGATGGCTTGCCGCTGGCAGAGTTTGCGAAGCGCCTGGCAGCGCCACTGGCAGCTTTGGGTCGCGTCTGCATCATCCACCGTGAAGAAATAGATCTGCAGTTGCTGCAGGCAGGGCTGGCTACAACAGACCAGCCTGACAACGAGACCCAGCGCCATGTTGCCATGCTGCTGGACGGCATTGAGGCGCGCCACGACTATGTTCTGCTGTTGGCAGACGACCAGCCCAGCCCCTGGACGCAATTGTGTTGCCGCCACTGCGATGAGTTGCTCTTGCTGGCCGATGCCACCCAGCCAGTGGCCATGCACGCCACCGAGACCCGGTTTCTGACGGGGCGCCCGGCGCTGACCGAGGTCACTGAAATCCTGGTGCTGCTGCACCCCAGCGAGCAACAATCCCCGCGGGGCACCGCACAGTGGCTGGCGCGCCGCCCACTGGCGGGGCATGTACACATTCGTCCCGCGCTGGACCGGGATATGGCGCGGCTGGCGCGACTGCAAAGTCGCACCGCAGTCGGGCTGGTGCTGGCGGGTGGCGGAGCACGCGGCCTGGCCCACCTGGGCGTCTTGCAGGCGTTGCGCGAACACGGTACGGAGGTGGACTGGGTGGGCGGTACCAGCATGGGCGCCGTCATGGCCTGTTATGTGGCGTCTGATCAGCCACTGGACCAGGTCATGGCGAATGCCCGCCAGGCCTTCGCCATCAATCCGACGGGTGACTACAACTTTTTGCCCCTGATCTCGTTGATCAAGGGCCTGCGCCTGCGGCGGGTGTTGGCCCGTGCCGTACAGAATCTTCTTGGTTTTGATGCGGACATCGAAGACCTGTGGAAGAACTATTACTGTATTGCCACCAACTTCTCACGGGCCAGCGAGCAGCGCATGGAACACGGCAACCTGACCCATGCGCTGCTGGCCAGCATCTCGATTCCAGGCGCGTTGCCACCGGTGATCCACGGGACCGAGCTGCTCTGCGATGGTGGCAGCTTCAATAATTTCCCGGTGGATGTGATGCGCGACATGCGCGGCATCGACAAGGTGTTGGGGGTTGACCTGAATATCCGGTCAGCCGTGCAGGTGGACCACGACGACATGCCGGGAACCTGGGCGCTGCTGCGGGACCGCTTGCGCCCGGCGGCCCAGCGGCGTTATCGACTGCCGTCGCTGCCCGCGTACCTGATGACGGTCACCATCCTGTACAGCATGTCACGCCAGCGCAGCGCGCAAAAACTGTGCGACCTGTACTTCAACCCGCCGCTGGCCGGTGTGGGCATGTTGCAGTGGAACCGGTTTGAGACCATCGTCCAGCGCGGGTATGACCACGCCCGCGAGGTGCTGGCCGCCGCAGTGGCGACACCGCGGCCTTAAATCTGGTTGGTGGTGGGGCGGTACAGCCAGGGTGTGGATGAGCCGGTCTGGGCCCGCGGCAAGTTGGCGTCCCTGTGGGCCAGGTACCACTCCAGCCAGTCGGGCAACTCGGCGGTATCGACCTGTGTGTGCTCGTTGTTATAAAACTGGGATGGCGGCGAGCCGTAGTTCTGCGTCCATACCTTGGAGAAATGCGCCGAGTCAACGAAGCCCGATGCGACGGCAATCTCGGTGAGCGGCCGCCCGCTGCCCAGGAAGCTGGTGGCCGCGCGGATCTTGCAGGAGAGCAGGTAACGACGCGTTGGCAGGCCCAGCCCGTTGGAGAACAGTCTTGAGGCGTGGTGTGCGGACATGCCCAGGGCGGCAGCCAGGGAATCCAGGCTGGCGCCCGGAGATTCGGTCAGCATGTACATGAGCTGGATGACCCGCCGGTCCAACGGGGGTGGCTCCGGAAACTGTCTGGCCACCTCATCAATGGCCTTGCGCGCCTGGCGATCCAGTTCGGCCCCGCAAAGCTCCCCCGACCCAAACGCGCTGGCCAGGTCCATCAGCACAGGGCATTGTTGCTGCGAGAGTACTTGAACGCCGGGAGACGCCACACCATGGAAGTAGCGGTACTGCGGATGGCTGGGCTCCATGTCAATGAGAACGACGCGCTGGTCCATCGCCCGAATGGTCTTCAGCACCATGGGCCCGATGGCGATCACATGGCCTTCTACGGTGTGGTCCTCGCATTCCACCCGCAGCGGGGCGGCGCCCACGGTGCACAGGATGGTTGCCGCATGGCGGTGGGTCGTGTTCTCCATGCCGGCACAGGCAAAAACTGCGGCATCACCCATGGGCCGAACCCTTGCCGACGGTTGATCAGCAGCGGGCCGGGTCCACGCAGTGGGTACCACGGTGGGCAATTGGGCACGTGTGATGGCTTCAGTGTGTTGCATGGTCTGGCACTTCATCATTCAGCTGCGTCGACAGGCGGACGGTGGCACCATACCGCACCACATCGAATGCCAGCACCTGCACGCTGGTCAATGCCACCATATTGTTTTCGTCTACAGCGGGCTGGTCTGGCAGCTCCAGCGAATAAATGGTGTCACCCGGTTTGAGCCCTGCGCGTTCGTACGGGCTGCCGGGCAATATGGACTCGACCACAAAACCACCGCGCTGCTCTGGTTGCAGCACCACATGGTCGAGAAATGCCTGTGCCTTCTTGGGGTGGTTGAATGCCAGGCGCGTCGGGCTGATGGCCGCATTGCGAGATCGGGGGTCGGGGCCTTGTGCCTCGTCCGCATCGGCCGTTTTGGACACTCGGTCCCACGGGGATGCATCGGTTTTGGCCGCTGTGGCAGGTAGCGCCGAGCCGGGGCCAAAGGGCCAGGCCTGACCGGATTGCAGCGCCTGCGCGGGCGGGGCTTCGGTCTGGACCCGCTCATTGGCGTCTGGTGATTGTGGCCAAAGCCACCATGCCAGGGCGGCCAGCGCCAGCAGGGCGGCCAACCATAGATACCACGGTGGATGTCCCGATTCAAACTGCATCCTGCCCTTGGCGGGTAGGGGTTGGGAGTAAATGTCGTAGTGCGCCATCTTCAGAACTCCGTTGGGGATGAATCCTCGCAAATGATAAAGGGGCAGCCCGTGTGCGAGCCACCCCCACTCAAATAATCGTGCTGATTACGGTGTGACGAAGGTCTTGAGCCAGTTCATGGTGGCAATGACGCCCCACTGGTTGTTGCCGGAGCGGTAGTACGGGTCAACTGCCGCCACGCCAGAGCACTGTACGCCCACTACACCCAGGTTGCCCATGAAGCAGTGGTCGGCGCTCAGATCGGCCACTTCATAGTCTTTGACCACATACCAGCCGCTGCCGTTGGTGCGGAAGCAGGATTGTTTGCCGGTGCACTTCAGTCCTGTGACCAGTTCGGCCTGTGAGCGGGCTGTTGCTTCTGTTCCGCCCACAAACATGTCGCGCTCACCGTTGATGATGCGGATGCGGTCACTGGTTTGTGTGTGTTTGCCGTCGGCCATGCACGAAGACAGGTTGTAGGCTGCGGTGTAGGTAGAGCCCGACCCCTGGCCCATGGAGGCGCGCACCCGGCTGTCATAGTTTTTGGCCAATACCGAGATGATGGATCCCTGGCTCAAGCCGCCGGTAACCACACCCTTGGAGCAGTCGGCCTTGCCGCGTGCGCAGATCTTGGCAATGGCGCTGGCGGTGCTGGCGGCATTGAAGATGCCCTTGGCCCGGCCGCTGATGGTGGTGCAGCTGCCGAAAGAGGCGTTGGCGTACTCGACGGTGGCGGCGACAAACCCGCGGGCGACTGCCGCATCGATGGCTGCCTGGGCCCAGGCGCCGTCATAGGTCTCACCCGTGCCACCGATGTGGATGTAAACCGGGTACTTGCCGGTGGCGCTGGGCTCTTTGCCCGAGAACTTGTAGGTGCTGCCGTTGGTGTAGGTGCCGGTGAAGCTGGTGGTGGTGC
>JAZKDY010000016.1:18515-36611 GCA_040387325.1 Pseudomonadota bacterium
TCGAGGTCCTCGAGCACCCAGGAACCGTTACCGGTGGGCGGCGCCGGAACCCAGCAGGGCAGCGCCCAAAGCCAGGGCGGGCAAGCAGCGCACAAACATGCGGCGGGCGGATGCGAAGGGAATTGTCATCAACGTTATCTCCTGTATGTATAGTTGGTTTGCCTTTGGAATCCGGTGCTTACCACTGGAGTTGTCTCTGGCGGGGCCAAGTTTAGGAAGCCCCCCAGATACCGACTTGTACTGACAGGCCATGGGTCTAAGGAGTTTCCCGGGGCCTGATTTAAAGAATTAAAGCGAGTCTGAATTTCTTTGAATCCAACGTGCTGTGGCCTGCGTATAGGTAACAGACGCCCATGGTTTCGGTGCTGATGCCCCGGACCTTGGACGTTCCAAGAACGCCGCCCCTTTTGGGTCGGCGCAAATACCACCACTCCTGGAGATTCAAAAATGATGCTACGTTCTGCTTCCACCGTTACCTGCGCTTTGGCTGTTTCCCTGCTTGCCGCTTGCGGCAGCATGTCCACCGCTCCGATGTACTCCCAGGCTGGCCTGCCCGCCGCCGTGCAGGTGCCTGCCGGCAACAAGGTCGCCATGGAAACCGTGGGCGTGGGCGAGATCACCTACCAGTGCAATGCCAAGAAGGACATGGCCGACCAGTTTGAATGGGTGTTTGTAGGCCCGGACGCCAAGCTCAACGACCGCAGCGGCAAACAGGTCGGCAAATACTATGGCCCCCCCGCCACCTGGGAAAACATGGACGGATCCAAGCTGACCGGTGCACAGGTTGCCGTGTCGCCCAGCGCCCCCGGCAACATCCCCAACCAGTTGGTCAAGGCCAACCCCGCCATGGGCAGTGGCGCCATGACCGGCGTGACCTACATCCAGCGCGTCAACACCATGGGTGGCGTCGCTCCGTCAACGGCCTGCGCAGCCAGCACGGCGGGAACCAAACAAATCGTGAAGTACCAGGCGGACTACATCTTCTACAAAGCCGCCATGTAAGAATTATTTTGTGAGTGGCCGGCCCTGGCCCGCAGCAGGGCCGGTTTTAGCCCACAGCCCCGTTTGCAAAAACGTGGGTTGTGGGTTTTTTCGTGGGCAGGGGTGGGGTGCGATACTCAGACACATGCTGCTATTTGACGCCACCCACCGCACCCTCAGACCCGTTGTTGCACAACTCCAGCAAGCCGGCCGCAGCGGTCGCAGCGCCGCCCTCTACAACGAATGCCTTGCCGCACTGGAGCAGGCCCGCAGCCTGGGCGACGATGCGGCCCTGGTGCTGATTGCACAGACCTTTGGCCTGGTGATTGACCAGGATGGCTACTCGGATGCGTCCATCGCCTGGCTGCTGGAGGCCGTGGAGTGTGCCAAGCGCTGCGGCGAGTTTGGCGAACAGGCCCACATGCTCTATTTGGTGGGCCGCGCCTACTACTCCCGCGCCGAATACGGTGCAGCCTTGACCTATTGGACCGAAGGCATGGAGGTCGGCACACGGGACGGCGACCGCATCAGCTGGAGCTGGTGCAAGCTGGGTATTGGCCAGATTTGTGATGCACTGGATGCACCGGCCATCGCCGTCAAATTGTTCTCGGATCTGGGAGCCAACCTGGCCCGGCTCGACAGCTCCACCCAACGCCTGCCCATCAGCCAGTGGGCCCGGTTTGACCTGCGCCTGCGCGAGCTCAAAGCCGTCAACACTGTGAATCTGGGCGTCAACCAGATGCACCAGGGCCAATACGACGAAGCCCTGGCCAGCCTGCGCCAGGGGCAAACCATGGCCCAGGCGCAAAAAATGGACGACATCGCCAGCGAATGCCTGGTGCGCATCGCCGAGATCGCCGCGCTGCAGGGCGACCCCGCCCAGGCGCTGGAGCTGCTGGTGCCTGCGCAAAAAGCGCTCAAGGCCTGCTCCCACGTCTGGGGCCTGGCCACGCTGTTCCTGCTGCGTGCGCAGTGCCAATCGGCCCTGGGCCAACTGCCGCAAGCCAGCGTGTCCATAACCTCTGCACGGCAGGCCGCCAAGCAGGCCAACGCCCAACACATCGCGCTGCGCATTGAGCGCGAGAACGCCCTCATCGCCGAAAAATCCGGCGACCTGGCCCACGCCCTGGAATCCATGAAAACCGCAGCCGCCCTGCAGACCGAGCTGGACCGTGGCAGCAAAGCCCACCTGCTGCGCCACCTGCAAACGCTGGCCGAGCAGAGCAGCGCAGCCGATCGGGAATCGCCGGGGTACTCGATGGGGGTCAGGCGCAAGCTGTCGGTTTGACTGGTTTGCTACTGTTTATATAGCGGTACCCCTATATTTCTCGGGGGCTAGAGGCATATTTTGCTTATAGAACTTCTGGCGGGTAGGCACACACGCGCACGGCGCACGGCGCGCGGCGCGGCTTGCGTTCTTCGGCTCGCCTCGCGGGCGACTGGGTTGGTGCGCTGGTGTTGCTGCGTTAAGGCGGTGACGGCGACGCCGGCTCTGTGGCAAACGCGACTGCGGCCTGCGCCCGCAAGCTCCACCAACCGCCTTGAGGGGGTAGGGTACCAAACTTAACAGCCGGTTGAATCCGCCACACAAAGCAGGTGCAGCGGTTTTCTGACTGGTCGCTCCATGGCTGACTTGAATAATCATTTCGCCTCGGCCCACGGGCCATGGCGGCGGGACGATGATGCGCAGATCGGTGACAAAGCGAAGCAGCAATTCACGTGTGTTACGGAGTTGGCTGTGTGCACGGCAGATTCAAAGCAGTTTTTTCGCCAGAAGTCTCTCTATTGAGCTGCCGCGACGGTCCTAGCTGCACAGGTCAAAGATTATGGGAGGCCCAAACCCCTGCCATACTTGGCCTCGTGTGGTTGAACTTCTTATCCGTCAGGTCGGGTCGTAGGCACGCTCAGTGGCAGTTTGAAACTACTTTCAGTTTCGATCCAAGCTCTCACAGTCTTCGCCCAATGAATGATTGGGGCGAAACGCAGATCGCACTAGAAGGGAATCCGCCTTGAAAAAGCCGCTGTTTCAATATCAAAAATTCGTTGTTCCAGTTTGGTTTTGCATTGCGGGTGCGGTCAATGCCCAAGAGAGCGATTGCGATCCGGGTGTTTATGTCGGCAAGGTCGGTAACGTACCCGTCAGTATGGCCATAGACCCCACACCCGAAAAATCATCAGAGGAGCGCCGTGTTGGGAGCATGTACTACCGCGTGAGCATGGTGGACATGGTGCTCAAGCAAGAGTCGGCGCTACCGGTTTGGACAGAGTTTGATGGCGACAACAAGCCTTCGGGGCGCATCACGCTGACATGTCGGGACAAGCAACTCATTGGTGAATGGCATTCTCTAGATGGCAAAAAGCGCTTCCCCGTGGTCGCAAGTCGCAGCCCAGAAGATGGTTACAACGCTCGACGCTTTTCCGCGCTAAAGCCGATCAAAACTCCGAAAGAGCCGCAGAGCAGGAGTGAAGCTTTCCCTGTCACAGGGCCGAAGATACAGGGCAACGATGAACCAGTGATTCGTGGCATTCAATTGTTCGGCACCGAGCCCGGTGTGGCAAAAGTGAACCGCTTGCTTTGGGCGGACTTGTTGGCCAACACGGAATCCATTTTGAGCTGTTCGCTCGAATTTCGGCAGCGATTTGGCGAGAACCCACCCGCGCTTGGGTTCGAGCAGAGGTTTTCGCATGCCGCAGGGCCATACGTCGTTGTGAGTTCCGACAGTGGATTTGAATGTGGTGATGGCATGCAGTATGGCGTAGAGATAGCAACCTATCGACTGACCGATGGCCGAAAAGTAGATTCCAGCCAATGGTTTAAGCCGGAACTCAACACGCTTTGGGAAAAAGATTGGCGAACAACGCCGTTGACAAAGTTAGTCTTAAAAGTGGGCCGTACCCAAATACACAAAGATGACGCCGCGTGCTTTGAAGCTGCCGAATACAGGCTATCCGACGTCTACCCCAGGCAAGAGGGTTTTGTGTTCAGAGGCAGTTTGCCAACACCGTTCCAATTTTGCCGAGGCACTGTTGATGTTGCCTTGCCTTATGCCCGCCTTGCCCCCTTCTTGTCGTCAGAAGGCAAGCGCGCAGTACAAGCCATCGAGAAAGTGCCGAACCCGTAATTGCAATCACCTCAAGCTGAGGAATCGCGGGCTGCCTAGGGTAAGCAGGTTTAGATGCCCTGGAGGGTGTTAGAGAAAGTGGCACGCAACCCACCGCGAACCAGAAACGCTCCTGAAAACATAGCGATACCATCATATTTCACGGGGGCTGCAGCCTATTTCGTCATAAGGGTTTTGCAGAAATCCCTTGTACCCGCCTTCCACTACTTCCCCAGCGCCGCGCCGCTTCTTCCGGTGTTTGCGAGCCGGCAGTCAAAGCGCCCAGTGGTGCCAGCAGGGCCTGCAAATCAGCTTCATCAAACTTCAAAGCCCCTGCCGCGTCGTGCCCCAGCACGCTGTCGGTCAGCGCCAGTTTGCGCGCCTGCAGCTCCAGCATGCGCTCTTCAATACTGCCTTCCACCACCAGCTTGTAGACAAACACCGGTTGGTCCTGGCCTATGCGGTGGGCGCGGGCGGTGGCCTGTTCTTCCACCGCGGGGTTCCACCATGGGTCCATGTGGATCACGGTGTCGGCGGCGGTCAGGTTCAGGCCTATGCCACCGGCCTTCAGGCTCAGCAGAAAGATCGGTACCTCTTGCGCCTGGAAGCGTTGCACCACGTTGCCGCGGTCTTTGGGGGTGGTCTTGCCGGTCAGGCTCAGGAAGGGCAGGGCCTGCGCCCGCAGCTGATCGGCGATCAGGTCCAGCAGCTCGGTGAACTGCGAAAACACCAGCACGCGCCGGCCTTCCTCCACCAGCGCGGGCAACATGTCGGCCAGCAACTCCAGCTTGGCGCGCTCCACACCATCCGTGGGCTTGCCACCTTTGACCAGATAAGGGTCGCAGCAGACCTGGCGCAGTTTCAGCAATGCATCCAGGATGCTGATCTGCGCGCCGTTGAAACTCTGGCGTTCCAGCACGCGGCGCACCTGCACATCGGCGGCCACACGCACACTTTCGTACAACTCGCGTTGTTGGCCTTGCAGTTGCACGCGTTTGATGACTTCGGTGCGCGGCGGCAGTTCGCTGGCCACGTCCTGCTTGCGCCGGCGCAGGATAAAGGGGCGCACACGCTGGGCCAGCAGGGCGGCGCGCAGGGTTTCGCCGTTCTCTTCAATCGGCTTGCGCCAGCGCGCGGCAAAGTGGCGCGCGTCGCCCAGAAAGCCGGGCATCAGCCAGTCAAACTGCGCCCATAACTCACCCAGGTGGTTTTCCATCGGTGTGCCAGTCAGGCACAGGCTGTGGCGGGTTTGCAGGCGGCGCAGAGCGCGGGCGCTGCGGCTGCCGGCGTTTTTGACCATCTGGGCTTCGTCGAGGATGACGATATGAAAGCGCTGCGCGGCCAGTGCATCCATGTCGCGCCACAGCAGGGGGTAGGTGGTCAGCACCAGATCGTGGTCGGGCATCTGCGCAAACAGGTCGGCGCGGTCCAGGCCCTGCAGGGTGAGCAGGCGCAGCCCGGGCGCCATGCGTTTTGCTTCCGCCTGCCAGTTGAAGATCAGGGACGTGGGCAGCACCACCAGCACCGGCAAGTCCAGCCGCCCGGCGTGTTTTTCTACCAGTACATGGGCCAGTGCTTGTGCGGTTTTGCCCAGGCCCATGTCGTCGGCCAGGATGCCGCCCAGACTTTGGGCGCGCAGGTATTGCAGCCAGGCCAGGCCTTCGAGTTGGTAGGGGCGCAGTTGCACCTGCAAGCCTACGGGCGCGGCCACCGGTTGTGGTGTGCCCAATACTTTGAGGCGTTGGGCCAGGCTGGCCAGGCCGACATCACCCTCCAGTTGCCAGGCGTTGTGCGGGCCTACGCGGTGGGCATCCAGCAGGCTGGCGCGCAGGGCATCCAGCCGGCGCGCCTCCCATGCGCCCAGCTTCAGCAGGCGCTGGTCCTGGTTGCGCAGGGGGTCGGTCAGCAGGTCCACCATGGCGCTGACGATGGCCTTGATCGGCGCGGCCGGTGCGTCTATGCGTTTGCCACCCGGTGCGCGCAGCGAGACGATGGCCAGGTCGTCAATGGCGGCAATCATGGCGGCGTTCAGCCAGCGGGCGTCGCGGCGCAGCAGGTCGGCCAGCATGGGCGCCAGGTCCAGCGTCTGGCCATCGATCTCAATGCCCAGGCTCAGCAGCCATGCACCTTCGCGCGCGGGCAGTTGCAGCTTCTGCACGCCGCGCCCGGGTTTGATCAGGGGCTCGGCCAGCTCTTTGGATAGGATTTCGCCGGTGTCGGGGCTGACGACCAGTTTCCAGCGCTGCACCGGCACACTCTCATGCGCAAAGCCGGGTTTGACGACTACTGCCCAGCCCAAGGCCTGCAGCGCGGGCACCTGGTCGGCCCAGAAATCGCCAAAAAATTCTTCCTGCGGCAGTGTCCATACCGAGCCCAGCGCCGGTATGTGCTCCCGGCTGCGCCACTGGAACGAGCCTGCAGCCAGCGGCACAAAACCCATGTCCCACACGCGGTCCATGGCATCGGCCTCTGCCGACAGGTCGCGCTGCATGCGCACGACCGGGCCGCCGGTGTCGAACAACTCTTGCACCGCCGGTGGGCGGCTGTTGAGGATGGAGGTGGGTGCAGGTGTTTCCCAGCGGTCACCACCGTCGGTGGAGTAGCTCCAGTCGAACTGGGCCAGCGTCACGCTGTCGCCGCGTGGGCCTAATTTTCCCTGGGGTTTAAGGCCCAGCAAACCGTCACCACGGCCCAGGGTTTGCAGGGTGAGGCGGGGGCGGAAGCGGCCGATGGTGAGGCCGACTTCGGCAGGCTCGGCCTGTGGGGCTGGCGGTACCGGCAGGTCGCCCTGGCGCAGCAGCGCCATGACCTGTGCGGCGTCTGCGTCACCCAGCGTGGGCAGGCTTTTCAGCGTGGCGGCATCGGCATGGTTGCGCAGTGCGTCGACCCAGACAGCGATGTGGTGGGCGTGTGTGTTGCCGGCAGGTGGGGGGAGGGATGAACCAGGGGGTGGGCGCGCCATGCGGCAATTGTGCCGCGGCGCCAGGCACGGGTTTTAGCGCACGACGCTCAAGTAGGCGTAGGCGGCTTCGCGCAGTTCTTGCGCGTGGTGGGGGCTGTTGCCGGCGCACGCGTCGGCGCTGTCCATCAACTGCCGGGGTGGGCTGGCTTCGTCACGGACGGTGGAGGTAGAGGACAACAAGCGTGCAATCTGGGCGAGCAAGGTAAACATGTAAAAACCACCGGTCAGGGTGGAGAGTTGCGATAGGAGTAGGTTAAGGGTTTTCCCTAGGTTGACCAGCTTAATCGAGCCACTTTCCCATGCACATCTCGCATGAACCGCCGTTGGCTGGTGCATAGGTCGCCGTAGGGTGCTGGCAATTGCTATTAAATATGTAGCGTATTCCTTAAGTTTTGCGGGGGCTGCAGCCCGATTTGCTGTAAATGCACTGGCGGATTGAGAGCTCCTCCGTTCACTTGAAATATCATCAAGTTTTGAACACCTGTTCGTTTCTGTCGCGGAGCCGAAGTCTTGATCCAGCAATCCCTCTCCCATAGCCTCATCCCCATCTTGCTGCGTGGGCTTGGTGTTCTGCTTGCTGGTGCCCTTGCCGTCTGCGGCGGCCCCTCGCAGGCCACCACGCTGCCGGCGGTGGTGCCCGACGCCGTGAACACCACCCCGGTCGACCCGTGCCAGGCCCCCGAGGTCGACGCGGCCGCGGGAACACCGGCGTGGGAAGCCCGTGATACCCGCAACATCGGCTGTGCCCGCCAGCGTATCGTTGATCTGGGCGCCCAGCCCGCAGTGTTGTTCCCGTCGGGCAAGCTGCCCACCCTCGACGCCTACCGGGTGCCGACCCGCCAAGCCGGTGTGCGTTTCCGGTTCGAGCAGTTGACCGTGCCCAACCGCGACGGCAAGCCGATGGTGGTGGAGGTCTACCGCCCGTGCACCACCGGCGACTGCCCCCAATTGCCTGCGGCGTTGCGCGCCGTAGACGGCCCTTATCCGGCGGTTGTCATCGTCCACGGCGGCTACAGCTCGCGCCGGCTGCACTGGTCGGCCGCCCAGACATTGGCCGAGGCAGGTTACATGGCGATTCTGTTCGACACCACCGGGCCCATGGGTGTCCACGGCCCCGACACCCAGGACATCGTCGACTGGGTGTTTGCCACGCCGCAGAAACCGCGGGCCGATGGCGCCCATTTCCCCCGCTGGCAGGACCTCGACACCCGCGCGGTCGGCATTGCCGGCCACTCCCAAGGGGGCAGCACCGCGAGCCTGATCGGCCAGACCGACCCGCGCCTGTCGGCCATCGTGGCGTGGGACAACCTCACCGCGCTGCGCACCGCATGGGTGGACCAGATTGGCATCGACCCACCGGCGAACGTGCAGATCCGCACCCCGGCGCTGGGCATAGCGGCCGACTACTACTTCAGGCCGGTGCCCTATGCCGCGTCGCCCGAACCCGCGTTAGAGAACAAGCAGGGCGGCCGGGGTCGTGGCGACGGCGCGCACCCGAAGGACCTGGGCTTTCAGGAACTCAAGGCCGCTGGTGTGGACTCGATGCTGGTGGTGCTGCGCGGCGCCACCCACCTGGACTTCTCGCTGTTTGGCGGCGGGGCGAGCCGGCTGGGTGAGGCGGTCATCAACTACTACACGCTGGCCTGGTTCGACCGCTACCTGAAGGGCGCCCGTGACCCGGCGCTGGCCGCCAATGCGCACCAACGCCTCACTGCGGCCACCTTTGACGGGTCAGCCGACCGCCACAACACCAGCCAGGGCTTCTACGACGCCACCGCCGCCACGGCGGCCGGTGACGTGTACGCGGGCAATCGCCCGTACCGCATCGCAGGCCTTGCGGTGCGTGACCGGTTGTCGTTCTACTTCAGCTCGCGCTGCCACCTGCGGGCACCGGGTAGCGGCGTGCTGGCCACGTCCGACGACCTGCGTCGGGCGGGCTGCGCCGCCCGCTAAGGCATGGCACAGCCGCCATGTGGAAACAAGACCAGAACAATGGATAACCACCACACACACAAATACTTGCGCGTTTTTGTCTACGCCAGTATTTTCTGGATGGTCATCGGTGCTTTTCACCTGACGTCTGTTTTCTTCGGTGATATTCGCGCGGGTGAGAACTACGAGCTGATGCCCCAGCGCTGGGTCTACTATTTGGCCACCTATTTCACCTGGGGGTTTTTAACAACCTTTGTGTATTTTCTGGTGGAGAGAAATCCGCCCAGCCGGGAGAGCTGGCGCTGGTTGCCGGGTTTTGTGCTGACGATGCTTGTGTGGATCGTCGCCATCGGTGTGATCGCCCAAAGCCTCAGCAATCTGATCTGGGACCAACCGCAGAAGAGCGTCCTGTTCATGGTGAGCAATGTCACGCCCTTCTTGTATTTGTTCAATGCGCTCAAGTTCATCATGACCTATGGCGCGTGTGCCGGCATCGTGTACTACCGCCGCTTGCAGGACGCCAAACTGGAGCTGCTCACGCTGGAGCGGATCACGGCGGAGGTGATGGCCAAGAAATCACAGTTCCAGCTGCGGGCTTTGCAAGCCCAGCTCAGCCCGCACTTTCTGTTCAACGCACTCAATTCCATCAGCGCCATGGCGCGCATGAATGACTGCAATGGCATCGTCAAAGCGGTGTCGTATTTGGCAGATCTGTTGCGCTACGCGGTGGAGGCAACCGAGCAAACCGAGGTGGTGCTGGACGATGAGTTGAAGTTCACCGCCAACTACGTGGCCTTGCAGAAAATTCGTTTTGGTGACGGCTTTCAATACGGCATACAGGTGGAGCTGGTAGACGCCTATTCGTTTTGCCCCCCGTATTGCGTACAGACTCTGGTCGAAAATGTGTTCTCGCACAATGAACTGTCCACGGTGAATCCTGTGGTCATTGCGGTGCGTGTTACCCAGGTGGACAACCGTTTGAGCGTCAACGTTGAAAACACGGTGTCAACCCCGGTCCAGAATTCGGGCACCGGTGTGGCGCTGCGCAATTTGACCGAGCGTTTGCAATTACTCTACGGAGCCTCTGCCCAGTTATCAACCCGTGCCGATGCGCAGCGGTTTTCTGCCACCATTACTTTGCCGCTAAGGTCTGAGCATGATTGAAACCGTAATTCTTGTGGACGACGAGCCACTGGCACGCATCAACCTGCGCAAGGTGATCGACCAGTTCACCGACTGGAAAGTGGTTCTGGAGCTGGAGAACGGCGAGCACATCGAGCGTTATGTGGAGCAGCTCAAGCCCAGCCTGGTGTTTCTGGACATCAAAATGCCCAAGCGCAATGGCTTGTCTGCAGCAGATGGCCTGCTGAAAATGGAGAACCCGCCGCTCATCGTATTTGTCAGTGCCTATAGCGAATATGCGCTGGAGGCCTTTGAGCTCTACGCACTGGATTATTTGCTGAAGCCTTTCAGCGACGAGCGTTTCAAACAGACGGTGGATAGGCTGGGCAGTATTGCAGGCAACAGCGTGGCCCGCAAACAGGTTTCTGATCAGCAAGTCGAATCCTTGCAAGGCAAGAAATACCTGCAGGTATTGATTGTCCGATCGGTGGGCGTGATCCGGATCGTTGATCTGAAAGACGTTGTCTGGTTTCGCGGCAGCGGCAACTATGTAGAGGTCATGCTGGCCCAGGAAAGAATCCTGCACCGCGTCTCCATTGGTTTTCTGGAAGAGAATCTGAACCCAACACACTTTGTGCGCTGCCACCGCAGTGCGATGGTTCGTGTGTCTGCCGTCAAGGAAATCAAGACATCCGACGACGGGCAAATGCTGATGGGCCTGGAGAATGGCGATTCCACCAAACTCAGCCAGACCTACAAAGACCATCTGTTCGCGATGATCGAGCAGCAATAGTGCCAATGGGCTCAGCCCGAGCCTCTGTCGGCGCCCGGTTTTAAACCCATGAAACCGGGTCCTTGCATACCCGTTCCCCCGTTTGATCACACGGCCATTGTGTTGGCCATAACCGCTTCCTAGACTGCCTCTGGCTTCGGTCAAGCCGACCCCGTTTGGGGCTATCTATTCGTCAAGGAACCCGCTATGGCACATTCGAAAATCCCCCGGTCACTCTTGGTATTGGGCGGCATTTCCCTTCTACTCGCCGCATGTGGAGGCGGCGGCGCAGCCTCTTTGGAGGCGCTGGTGCCGGACATCGTCCCATTTCAGTCAACCGGTTCGGTGGTCGGCACCCTGGCAAAGGCGGCTGGCTTTAACGGCGACGGCCTGACCGTCGACAAAGAAGGCAATGTTTATGTTGGCACGTCAAAGGGTAGAACGGTCAAACGGGTCACGCCCAAGGGTGAGGTATCCCTGATTGCTACCTTCCCGGTTGGCAGCACCGCCAATGGATCCGACATCGATTCCAAGGGCAACCTGTACGTCGCCAACGAAGCGCTCAACATTGTTCACAAAATCACTCCAGCTGGCGTGTTGAGTGATTTTGCTACCGGTCTGGACGGCCCAGCCGGCATTTATATCGATGAAAACGACAACCTTATCGTTGGCATGTATGGGGACCTCGCCACCAAAGCAGTCGGTGCCAAGGTGATCAAGATTACGCCCGACAAAGTCATTACTACGCTGGCCAGCGGTGGTGGCCTGAAGAATGTAGTGGGCGTTGCCGGCGATGGCCGTGGCCGCTACTTTGCAGCCAACTTCACAAATGGTGAAATATTTGAAATCACCAACGGCACGGTCAAACTGATCCATGCCGGCGGCGTTCGCGTCAACCACATGAAATACTCGGGCGGCTACCTTTACATGCCCAATCCGCTGGACCATGTCGTGCGCCGTATCGACTTGTTTGGCAACGCAGAGACTGTTGCGGGCATCAAAGGCACCGTTGCATCCACCGATGGCCCTGTTGCTACCGCTACTTTTGCGCGCCCCAACTCTATTGACCTGTCTGCCGATGGCAAGACGTTCTACGTTCTGGAATTTGACACCGGCAACGTGCGAACCATTACTACGGGGAAGTAGTGCGGATCATGCTGTTGCCATCGGGATCAGATGTTGCTATTAAATAAATAGCTAACTAATGAGTAACGACGGGGGCTAGTGGTATAAATGCCCCATCAAGCCCTATTCCGGGGCTGCCACTAGGAGACGGCATGCCCAACCAATCCAGTTTTCCCGGGTTTGGCGATGTTCCACCGAACGCCCCACCAAGCCCTTTGCCAAAGGCCAAAGGATCGCCCAAACCAGCCAAGAAGGGCAAGCTGCCCTTCAGCGTGTTCTTCTCCATCTTTCTGCCAGCGGTATTTGCCAAGCCCATAGCCGAGCAGGTCACCGGTTTTGGCATCGAGCATGGCTTGGTGAGCAAACCCCTGCTTCCACACCGCCTGCACATCACGCTGCATGACTTGGGCAACTTCACTGACGTGCCTGCGGAGTTGGTCCAGCTTGCGCTATCCGCCGGCAATGCCATGAAGGCTGGCGCATTTGATGTGACCTTCAACCATGCGATGAGCTTTCCCAGTAGTGGTACCTATGTGGTGTGTGGCGACGCCGATGGCACGGCGGCACTGGTGGCCTTTCGCGAAGCCCTGGGGGCTGCGATGCTGGAGGCCGGTCTCAAGGTCAAGAAGAGTTTCACGCCGCATATGACGGTTGCGTATGACCGCACCCTTATCGCCAAACACGACATCGATCCCATCACTTGGACGGCGGGCGAATTCATGCTGATCAAAAGCCATGTGGGTAAGGGCATCTACGACGAGTTGGGGCGTTGGCCGCTGCGCACATAAACGCTCTTATTTGCTGAGCTGATAGCTGGCCTGCATTCTGGCCAGGGCACCCGTGCGTTGCAGGTTCTGGATGCCGCGGTCCAGGCGTTCGACCAGGGCGCCAGCCATGGGGTTGCTGCGGCTGACACCAAAGTGCAGCGGATGGGGCTCGGTCTCGGGCAGTGGCGCTACCGTGTGCTGACCCGCTACCAGCGGGATGCTGCCCAATTTGCGGTGGCCCTGAATGACCTCTTGCATGTCGACCACCACATCGCAATACTCTTTGTTCAGCTTGACCATCAGGCTGGTGTAGCCGTTGGATCCGGCATCTATGGTGTCGGGCGAAAGCCGGGTGTATGCGGTGGAGGCACCGCGCAGCGCACAGACCTTGAGCGGTGCCAGATCGGCCAGTGTGCGCACGGGCGGCCTGGGGTAGCGGCTGCTGAGGTAAATGTAGGCCGGCGTCAGGCTGGCATAAGGGCGGGAAAACAGAAACTGTTTGTCGCGCTCCGGGTTGCGCAGGAAGGACATCACAATGTCTGCGCCGTCGCTGCGTGTCACCTCGGTCAGGCAGCGTACCCAGGGACGCAACTGGATCTGCAGGTCGCTGCTGTTGGGGAAGATGGCACGCAGGACGTCGGCCGAGAAGCCGTTGACCCGTGGGTCGCCGGGCGACGCGTACGACATCGGGGGCCAGTTGTTGTCGCCCCCGCAGGCTACTACACGGCTCGTCGCATCAGCCTGGGCACAAAGCCCGATCAACAAGCCCGCAATCAGTAACAACAGGTGGCGCATGGATAAGCCAGAATACCACTGTGTCTACCGATTGCAATCGGCCGCCGCCAGCTTTACATGCCGGCGTAGTTGGGCCCGCCGCCGCCTTCGGGCGTGACCCAGACAATGTTTTGCGTGGGGTCCTTGATGTCGCAGGTCTTGCAGTGCACGCAGTTCTGCGCGTTGATCTGCAGGCGCTGGGCATCGCCGCCCTTGGCGGTGTCGGGCACAAACTCGTACACACCGGCAGGGCAGTAACGGGCCTCGGGGCCAGCATACTTGTTCAGGTTGATGTTGACCGGCACCGACGCGTCTTTCAACGTCAAATGCGCGGGTTGCTGCTCTTCGTGGTTGGTGTTGCTGATGAACACGCTGGAGAGGCGGTCAAACGTGAGCTTGCCATCGGGCTTGGGGTAGACGATGGGTTTGCATTCGGCCGCGGGCTTCAGGTAGGCGTAATCGGGCTTGGTGCGGCGCAGGGTCCAGGGCATGCGGCCGCGCAAAATCAGTTGCTCAAAGCCGTTCATGATGGTGGCCACGGTCAGGCCGTACTTGAACCAGTTCTTGAAGTTGCGGTCCTTGTTCAGCTCGGTGTACAACCAGCTCTTCTCAAAGGCTTCGGGATAGGCGCTCAGCTCGTCGTGCTGGCGGCCGGCCACTATCGCGTCATACGCAGCTTCCGCGGCCTGCATGCCGGTCTTGATGGCGGCGTGGCTGCCCTTGATGCGGCCCACGTTCAGATAACCCGCATTGCAACCGATCAGGCAGCCGCCAGGGAACACGGTCTTGGGCAGCGCATTGATGCCGCTGGCGTTGATGGCACGTGCGCCGTACGACAGGCGCTTGGCCGTGATTTCGCCCTTGGCATTCTCGAAGTAGTAGCGGATGTTGGGGTGGGTCTTCCAGCGCTGGAATTCTTCAAACGGGCTGAGGTAGGGGTTGGAGTAACCCAGGCCGGTCACAAAACCAATGGCGACCTTGTTGCCCTCCAGGTGGTACAAAAATGCACCGCCGTAGGTGTCTGACTCCATAGGCCAACCGGCGGTGTGCATCACAAAACCGGGCTCATGGCGGCTGGGGTCGATCTCCCACAGTTCCTTGATGCCCAGGCCCCAGCTTTGCGGGTCCTTGCCGTCGTCCAGTTTGAACTTGGAAATCAGTTGTTTGCCCAAGTGGCCACGTGCGCCTTCGGCAAACACGGTGTACTTGCCCAGCAGTTCCATGCCCAGCTGGAAGTTCTCTGTGGGTTCACCGTCCTTGCCAACGCCCATATTGCCGGTGGCCACGCCCTTGACCGATCCGTTGTCGTTGTACAGCACTTCTGCGGCCGCAAAGCCGGGGAAAATTTCAACACCCAGGCCCTCGGCCTGTTCGGCCAGCCACTTGGTGACGGCACCCAGGCTGACGATGTAGTTGCCATGGTTTTGTGCAAAGGGTGGCAGGACCACATTGGGTATGCGAACACCGGTCTTCTCGCCCAGGAGCATGTAGGCGTCATCCGTCACCGGCTGGTTCAGCGGTGCGCCCATTTCCTTCCAGTTGGGGAAGAGTTCGGTCAGCGCGATCGGGTCCATGATGGCGCCCGACAAAATGTGCGCGCCGGGCTCTGAGCCTTTTTCCAGCACCACGACCGAGACGTCCTTGCCCTTTTCTGCAGCGAGCTGTTTGATACGGATGGCGGTGGCCAAGCCACCGGGGCCACCACCCACGACAACAACGTCGTATTCCATCGCTTCACGGGGGCCGAATTGGGCAAGAATTTCCTCGTTGGTCATGGTGTGTCTCGTTCAATAATGGGAACTGTAGGGATTCGGTCAACCAGGCTTTGCAGTGCTTGGAGTTGCTAGGCATTTTAGGCCCTGAATCAACGCAATAGCACGGTCGTTCTTTTTTATTCGTGGAGGTTCTCTAAATGGCATACAGCATCGATCTCTCGGGGCGTGTAGCCTTCATCACCGGTGCATCCAGCGGCCTGGGCGCCCAGTTTGCGCGCACCTTGGCGACAGCAGGTGCAGCGGTGGTGTTGGCCAGCCGCCGGGTCGAAAAACTCAAGGACCTGCGCGCCACCATCAACGGCGAGGGCGGTGACGCCCATGTGATCGAACTGGACGTCAACGACCACGACTCCATCAAGTCCGCCGTGGCCCATGCGGAGACCGAGGTGGGCTCCATCGACATCCTGGTCAACAACTCGGGCGTCAGCACCACACAGCGCATCCAGGATGTGTCGCCCGACGACTTTGACTACATGTTCAACACCAACGTCAAAGGTGCCTTCTTCGTGGCCCAGGAGGTCGGCAAGCGCATGTTGGCGCGGGCGACTGGATCAGCCCCGGGCAGCTACACCGGTGGACGCATCATCAACGTCGCCTCCATGGCGGGCCTGCGGGTGTTGCCGCAGATTGGTGTGTACTGCATGAGCAAGTCGGCCGTGGTGCAGATGACCAAGGCGATGGCGCTGGAATGGGGTCGTTTTGGCATCAATGTGAACGCCATTTGCCCGGGTTACATCGACACTGAAATCAACCACCGCCACTGGCAGACCGAGGCCGGTCAAAAGCTGATCCAGATGCTGCCGCGCAAACGTGTCGGCCAGCCGCAGGATCTGGACGCGCTGATCGTGATGCTGTGCTCGGACCAAAGCCATTTCATCAATGGCGCGGTGATTGCCGCGGACGACGGCTTTGGTGTCTAAGGGCGCGCACAGCTGATGCTGGGCGGCATTCTGGCCGGCCTGGCTGCAGGCGCGCTGTGGGGCCTGGTGTTTATTGCCCCGCAACTGGCGCCCAATCTGTCGGCTGTGGATCTGGTCGCCGGGCGTTATCTGTTTTATGGGCTCACGTCCCTGGTGGTGATGGTGGTGCAGATGCGCTCACGCGCTTTGCCCACGCTTCGGCAAGCCCTCGTCGCAAGCGGTTTGAGCGTGCTGGGCTTTTCAGGCTACTACCTGCTGCTGGTGTTGGCGATTCGTGATGCCGGTCCGGCCTTGCCCACACTGATGGTGGGCACGATTCCGCTGTGGGTGATGCTGCTGGGCAAGCCTGCGCATCTGCAGTGGCGGCAGTTGGTGCCGGGGTTGCTGCTGACGGCTCTGGGCCTGGGCTTGATGCTGGAGGTGCCGGATGCCGCAGCACCAGGTCAAGAAGGCAGCGTCTGGGTTTATTGGCGAGGCGTTGCTTATGCGGTTGCGGCCATGCTGAGCTGGACAGGTTTCGCGGTACTCAATTCCGCCTGGCTGAAAAAGCATGCCGGCATTTCCACTACCGACTGGGCCAACTGGATGGGCGTGGCCGCCGGTGTCGCGGCTTTAGCCCTGTGGGGAATGGCAGGCACTGAGCCAAAAGTGCTTCTAGCCCCCGCGGATATTGGTCAATCCGCTATTGTTTGTATAGCAATCGGTGTGGGGTCTGGCTGGCTGGCCACGGTGTTGTGGAACCATGCCAGCCGCCGCCTGAGCGCCAGCCTGTGCGGGCAACTGATCGTCAGCGAAACTTTGTTTGGCTTGGCGTTTGCATTTGCCGTACTGGGCCAGCATTTCACGCTGGCCCAGATGGTGGCCAGCGTGTTGTTTGTGTTGGGCATCCTCGCGTCGATCAGAGCCCACAGATAAATGCTTAACGAGGTGCCAAGCGAATGGCGCCGTCCAGGCGAATCACTTCGCCGTTGAGCATGTCGTTCTCGAAAATGTGCACGGCCAGTTTGGCGTAGTCTTGTGGTGTACCCAGGCGGGAAGGGAAGGGCACCGCTGCTGCCAAAGAGTCTTGCACTTCTTGCGGCATGCCAAACATCATCGGTGTGCCGAAGATACCGGGGGCGATGGTCATGTTGCGGATGCCGTTGCGGGCCAGGTCACGTGCGATGGGCAGGGTCATGCCGACCACGCCACCTTTGGACGCGCTATAGGCTGCCTGGCCCATCTGGCCGTCATAGGCTGCGACCGATGCGGTCGAGATGATGGCACCGCGTTCACCGGTGGACTCGGGTTCGTTCTTGGACATGGCCTCGGATGCCAGGCGGATCATGTTGAAGCTGCCCACCAGATTCACGGTGATGGTCTTGCTGAACACGGCCAGGCTGTGCGCGCCGTTCTTGCCGATGGTTTTTTCGGCGGGGGCAATGCCCGCGCAGTTGACCAGGCCCATCAGCTTGCCCATGGAAACAGCCTTGGCTACAACGGCTTGGCCGTCAGCCTCCTGGCTAACGTCGCACTTCACGAATGCGCCACCGAGTTCCTTGGCGATGGCTTCGCCTTTTTCGACCTGCATGTCGGCGATGACAACGGTTGCGCCCTTGGCCGTGAGCATGCGGGCCGTGCCTTCGCCCAAGCCCGATGCGCCGCCGGTGACGATGAATACTTTGCCTGCGATTTCCATGGTGTTTTCCTTGTGGAGTGGATGAAAAGATTGACGTTTACGTTAACGTCAATTATGGCGTAAGACGATGTTGTGGTGCCGCGTGTTCAGAAGCCCATTTTTTTACTGCTATACTTCGGCCTCTTGAATACTTGTAGGCGCATAGCTCAGCTGGTTAGAGCACCACCTTGACATGGTGGGGGTCGTT
>JAZKDY010000017.1:0-25290 GCA_040387325.1 Pseudomonadota bacterium
GCAAAGCAAAAAAGCCGTTCATTGAACGGCTTTTTTGTTGCCTGGACAAAACCACGCCCGCCGCTATAGTGGCGCGATGCCTTCGTCTGCGCCCCTGTCACCTCGCTAAAAGCATTCCATGGACCGCATCACCCTTGCCTTCTGGTCCCTGGTGCTGGGTTTGTGTGCAGCCACGGCATTTTTCGTGGCCGGCATTTACGGCCAACAGGCCAACCAGCAGCAGCGTGAGGCCAAACTGGAGAGTGGTGACCAGGTCCAACTGGTAAAGGTCATAGATGGCGACACCGTGGTCGTCAGCAAGGAAGGCCAGGGCAATGCCACCGTGCGTTTGTTGGGAATCAAGACCCTGGAATCCAAACATGGCAAGGATGAAGTGGCGGTCTATGGCCGCTCGGCCGAGGACGCCCTGAAGCGCATCGTCGGCGACAAGCCCTTGCGTGTACTGCTCAACACCCCGCCCCGCGACCGCCACGGACGCACCATTGCCACGTTGTATGCTGGTGACCAGGACCTTGGTTTGGGCCTGGTCGGCGAGGGCCACGCTCTGGTCTATTCGGTGTACCCGTTTGCATCCATGCCGGTTTACCTTCAGGCGCAAACACTGGCACGCGCCAAAAGCCTGGGGCTGTGGGGCAACCTGGACGTCAGCGCAAAGGCCGAGGCCATGATCCAGGACTGGGGGAGACAAGGACCATGATGCAAGTGCTGCTGCGCCTGTTTCAGCGCAATCTGGTCGTCAATCCGTCCGTGCAGTTGCGCGCGGTGGTGCTGCTGGCGGCCATCCTGGCCTATGGCACCAGCGGCTTTCTGTACTTCGAGCTGCCCGCCAACCCGGACCTGACCTGGACCGACGCCCTGTGGTATTCGGTGGTGACCCTGACCACTGTGGGTTACGGCGACTTCTTCCCTAAGACCCCGGGCGGACGATTTCTGGTGGGCGTGCCGCTGATGGTGATCGGGATAGGCCTGCTGGGATTTATCCTGTCCGTGGTGGCCACCGCGTTGATCACGTCCAAGACCAAGGAGCTAAAAGGTATGAGCAGCGTTAAATTCTCCGGGCACCTGGTGCTGATCAATTTCCCCGGCCTGCCCAAGCTGTTGCGCCTGCTGGATGAGCTGGCCAATGACCCGCGCATAGGCCGCAGTACCCAGATCGTGCTGGTGGACAAAGACCTGGAGGAATTGCCCAGCGAACTGGGCACCCGCCATATACGCTACGTGCGCGGAGACCCCACGCGGGATGAGACGCTGCAACGCGCCGGCATCAGCGACGCGCAGCATGCCATCGTGTTGACCCGCAACGCCAGCGACAGCGCCTCCGATGCCATCAATGTCAGCATCGCGCTGGCCATTGAATCGCGCGCCCGACAGGTCAACACGGTGGTGGAATGCATAGACCCTGGCACGCGGGAGCTGCTAGCCAAGGCCGGCTGTGACCGCGTGGTCTGCAGTGCGCACTTTGATGCGTTGTATGTCAGCCAGGAGCTGTTGAACCCCGGCACACAGGACATTGTGGCCGACCTGCTCAGCAACGGACAGGGGCAACAGTTCTACCTGACGCCCCTACAGACTGGGGCCGGTGCCAAGTGCTTCCGCGATGTGGCTGGCCAAGCCAATGCTGCGGGGCATGTGGCGATCGGTTTGCGCCGGGGCAACACGAACCAGCTCAATGTGGGGCCTGACTTTCCTGTTCAGGCGGATGACCTTGCCGTCACCATCGGTGAGCGTCGCGTCGATTGTTTTGTGTTGGGCGCTTAGACCTCGGGCCGGGTCTCGCTGACCTGCAACTCGTTGTCTTTGGCAAAGTTCAGGCAAAAATCCCAGGCCATGACGTCGTACTCCCGCAGATCGCGGTGGATGATGACGCACTTCTGGTTGCCTATGGATGTGGGCACGCACCACGGCGAATAACCCAGGTGACTGCCGGGTTGCGGCCCACCGGGGCGAAACTGGCTCATGACGCCGGCCAAACGCTCCGCCCAATCGCTGGGTCTGAAGGTTTTGCCGCTGCGGGTCACTCCCAGGATAAAGATTTCTTTTGAAGACGTGTGGGGCATGGTGAAGTCGGCAACAGGATTGCGACATGCAAAAAGCTGTTGCGACGCGTGGCGATTTTATCTGAGGCAGGGCTACACATTGCTGACACATGCAGCAAATTACGTGCCCAGGCAAAGCAAACGCGGCTGGCCGAGCGGCATCACAGTGATGCCAATTTGTCAAATAACTGCTGCAGTGCAGCGCCTAGAATCCCTTTCAACAACCTGTTTCACGACGACAACCCTGGAGTTTCCACATGACCGCTGCTGTTCCCGCCACGCCCTCCTCGCCCCACGTGATGAACACCTACGGCCGCCTGCCTATCGCCCTGAGCCATGGACAGGGCTGCCGCGTGTGGGACGTGAATGGCCGCGAGTACCTGGACGGCCTGGGTGGCATTGCCGTCAATACACTGGGCCACAACCACCCCAAGCTGGTCGCCGCGCTGCAGGACCAGGTGACCAAGCTGATCCACACCTCCAACTACTACCACGTGCCGTTGCAGGAAGAGCTGGCCAGCCTGCTGGTCGAGCGTTCGGGCATGACCAATGTGTTCTTCTGCTCCACCGGCCTGGAGGCCAACGAATGCGCCCTCAAGCTGGCGCGCAAGTTTGGCCACGACAAGGGCATTGAACGCCCCGAAATCGTGGTCTACGAGAAGGCCTTCCACGGCCGCTCCATCGCCACACTGAGCGCCACTGGCAACCCCAAGGTGCAAGCCGGTTTTGGACCACTGGTGGAGGGTTTTATCCGCGTACCCGTCAACAACATTGAACAGCTCAAGGCCGCCACGGCCAACAACCCCAATGTAGTGGCCGTGTTTTTTGAAGCCATCCAGGGCGAAGGCGGCGTCAACCCCATGCACATGGACTACCTGCGTGATGTGCGCAAGCTGTGCGACGACCGCGACTGGCTGCTGATGATTGACGAGGTGCAATGCGGCATGGGCCGCACCGGCAAGTGGTTTGCCCACCAATGGGCCGGTATCAAGCCCGATGTGATGCCGCTGGCCAAGGGCCTGGGCTCTGGCGTGCCGGTGGGTGCGGTAGTAGTAGGCCCCAAGGCGGCCACCATTTTTGCCCCGGGCAACCACGGCAGCACCTTTGGTGGCAACCCACTGGCCATGCGCGCCGGTGTCACCACCATCCGCACCATGGAAGAAGAAAACCTGCTGGCCAATGCCGCCACCGTCGGCGAACACCTGAAGGCGGCGCTGCAAAAAGGGCTGGCGGCCGAACTGGCCAGTGGCACCGTGAAGGAAATCCGCGGCCAGGGCCTGATGCTGGGCATCGACCTGGTCAAGCCCTGCGGCGCCCTGACCCAACGCGCGGCCGATGCGGGCCTGCTGATCAGTGTTACGGCCGACACCGTGGTGCGCCTGGTGCCATCACTGATTCTGACCACAGTCGAAGCCGAGCAAATCGCGGCTATCCTGTGCCCCCTGATCTCTGCTTTGTTGAAAGAATGAACGCCATGAACCCCCTCACCGGCATCCCCAGCACAGTACCCCAAGGTGCGCCGCCGGTGCGGCACTTTTTGCAGTTCACCGACCTCACCAGCGAGGAAGTCCACTACCTGATGGACCGCGCGGCCTTCATCAAACACAAGTTCAAGACCTTTGTGCGCCACCACTCGCTGGTAGACCGCACCCTGGCCATGATTTTCGAGAAGGCCTCCACCCGCACGCGTGTGAGCTTTGAGGCCGGCATGTACCAGCTGGGTGGCAGCGTGGTGCACCTGACCACGGGCGACAGCCAGCTGGGTCGCGCTGAGCCGATCGAGGACAGTGCCAAGGTCATCAGCCGTATGACCGATATTGTGATGATCCGCACCTATGAGCAGACCAAGCTGGAAAGCTTTGCCAAGCATTCACGCGTGCCCGTCATCAACGGCTTGACCAATGAGTTCCACCCCTGCCAGATCCTGGCCGACATCTTCACCTACATCGAACACCGCGGCCCCATCCAGGGCAAGACCGTGGTCTGGGTGGGCGATGGCAACAACATGGCCAACACCTGGTTGCAGGCGGCGGCCATTCTGGGCTTTCATCTGCGGGTAAGCACGCCCAGCGGCTATGAGCTGAATGAAAAAGTGGCCATCACCCCCCGTGGAATGGGCTTAGGTAGCTATAAAGTTTATAGCAATCCGCTGGAGGCCTGCAAAGATGCCGACCTGGTCACCACCGATGTTTGGACCAGCATGGGTTTTGAGGCCGAGAACGAAACCCGCCGCAAGGCATTTGCCGCCTGGTGTGTGAATGCCGAGATGATGGCCGCCGCCAAACCCGACGCGCTGTTCATGCACTGCCTGCCCGCGCACCGCGGTGAAGAAGTGGATGCCGACGTGATTGACGGCCCCCAGTCCGTGGTGTGGGACGAGGCGGAAAACCGCATGCACGTACAAAAAGCACTGATGGAGTACCTGCTGCTAGGCCGGCAGGCCTGAATTTCTATTCGTTGCGGATACCCTGGCGGGTAATCACGCCCGCCAGCAGCGCCGCATCCTGGCGCATGCGGTTGGCCAGCCCTTCGGGTGATGAGCCCACCACCTGCCAACCTTGGGCAAACAGGCGTTGGCGCATCTCGGGGCTGCGCACGATGCCGCTGACCAGCGCAGCCAACCGGTTGACAATCTCGGGCGGCGTCCCAGCGGGCACCGCAACTGCATTCCACACCTCTAGGTCCACCCCTTGAATACCCAGCTCCGTCAGACTGGGTAGCTCCGGCACCAGAGTGCTGCGCCCGCCCGATGTGAGGGCGATGGCCTTGAGTCGACCCGCCTGCACCTGCGGCATGGCCAGCCCCGGCGGCAAGAGTGCAAGCTGAATCTGGCCACCCAGCATGGCATTCACCACTTGGGGGTTGCCAGGGTATGGCACATGCACCGGGCCCAGGCCCGTCTTGGCCTTGAGCAACTCCATGCCCAGATGCGCCACCGTGCCCTGGCCCGGTGTGCCGTAACTCCAGGTATTGCCCGCCTGCAAACCTGTACGAACAAAGTCCTGCGCGGTACCGGCATAACTGGCCGGCACCGCCAGCACCAGCGGTGCCGTTGCCACCAGCGACACGGGCAGTAAATCCTTGAACGGGTCGTAGGGCGTCTTGGCGTTCAGCAGCCTGGCAATGGTGAGGTTGCCATTGATCATCAAGCCCAGCGTGTGGCCATCGGTGGCCTTGGCCACAATGTCGGCCGCAATGTTGCCGCTGGCACCGGGCCGGTTGTCCACCACCACGGGCTGACCCAGCAGCTTGGACAAGGGCTCGGCCAACGCCCGCGCGGTCAGGTCCGGGCTGGAGCCACCGGGGAAGCCCACCACCAGGCGGACCGGTTTGCTGGGCCATAGCGGCGGGGCTGCGGCCCACGGTTGCGCTGCAGCGGCCAGGCCGCTCAGCGCCAGAAATGTACGTCGCGCTATCGTCATCTTGTGTTGCTTTCTTCTGTACCACGGTAGAGCCAGGGCACATCCAGCAGACGTTCGCCCAGCAGCCGCATGGACACATCGCGCCCCCAGCGCACCAGACCCGTGGCATGAAAAATCTGCCCATTGCGAATGGAGCGGGCCTGCACCCGCGCGTTGCGCTGCCAGCGCTGTTGTGCGTAGTGCTGCAACCGCTGTGCCATGGGCAAGCCGCTTTCTGCCAATACGTGCTGCAGACAGGCCGCATCTTCCATCGCCATGCCCGCGCCCTGCGCCATATACGGCCGCATGGGGTGGGCCGCGTCGCCCAGCAAGGCCACGCGGCCCTGGGCCTGCTCGTGCGCGCCGACCATGGGCGGGCGGTCACACAGCGCCCACAGGCGCCAGGTCTGGATCGCGGCTACCAGGTCCTGCAAAGGGCTACAACTGCTGCCCATGGCCGACTGTAGATCACGGGTGTGGGTGGCATGGTCCCAGTCCTGCACGTCGCTACCATCGGCCACCGCGCCTTCAACAATCGCCACCACATTCAGCCACTCACCCCCGCGCACCGGGTACTGCACCACATGCAGCCTGGGGCCAAGCCAGACCGTTACCGCCTGGCTGCGCAGCGCAGCAGGCAGATCGGCCTGCGCAACCAGAGCCCGGTATGCCAGATGGCCGGTCACACGCGGCGGGGCATCGTGCAGCAGTTGCTGGCGCACGCTGCTCCACAAACCGTCTGCGCCAACCAGCGCCTGGCCCTGCAGTTGCAATCCATCCTGTGTGTGCGCCTGCACCAGGTTGCCCGTGTCCACAAAGGACGCCAGTCGCTGGCCCACATGCAAGGCCGTGCTGCCCTGCTGCACCACCGCAGTGAGCAACATGCGGTGCAGGTCGGCGCGGTGGATGGTGGCATAGGGCGCGCCATACAACGTGCGTGTGCGTTCGCCCAATCGCAACCGCCCCAATGCGGATCAGATTTCCGCCGAGCGCACCTGCAGCACATCCGGAAAGGAGGCGACCTGCTGCAACGCATGGTCCAGCCCCCAGCCCTGCAACACCCGCACCACGTTGGGTCCCATCTGGATGCCCGCCCCCACCTCGCCAAACGCCGGCGTGCGCTCCACCAGTTGCACCGGCCAGCCCGCGCGCGAGCAGGCCAGTGCAGCGGCCAGGCCGCCGATACCGCCACCGGCGATAAGGATCTGTTTGTCGTCGTCTTCGTGCATGGCTGTATTGTCATCGCTGTAGTGGTGGTGAAGGGCGCTCTCAGCAATGGGCGAACACTGGGCTATAGTGCGGGCCAGTCAAACTGCTGAATCAGCGACCTCGACATTTGCACCAACTGCACAGGCCATCGGGGCGTCGCGTGCGTCCTGCACGCAAGTCAGCCAAAGTTCATCCATGCCACTAGAAGAATTTCTGCAACGCTACGACCTGAATCCTGAAACAAAGCTTCAGATGACCCTGTTGCGACGACTCCTGCCCGTTCTGAAGGAGTCATCAGTGTGTTTGGGAGCGGTACTACTCGGCTCATTCGCTAAAGGACTTGCCGATCGCGTCTCCGACCTCGACCTGGTTTTGTTTTGCCGCGAGGGCACAGGCCCTGAACTGCTTGCCAGCGTGGCAGCGTTGATTCCTGCTGAGGAGATATTCAGCACATTCCAAGGGTCTCACGAAGGGGTCGGCAGTCCTTTCACCGAACTCATCTTGTACAACTTCACATCCATTGAAATCCACACCATCGCACCCGGCACCAAGTTCACGGTCAAGAAACCATTTGTTGAACTTCACAATATAGAGAACTGCTTGGAGGCAAGGCTTTCGCAGTCTTCGGCTCCCACACGGGATGTCCTGGTGCCGTACCGCCACGGACCAAACTGGCTCCCGTGGGAACTTTTCAATTGCCTGAAGTGGCTATCGAGAGGCGACGTTGAAACAGCGAAGAAATACCTCGTGCGTTTAGGCAAGGCCATAGAGGCCGCAGACAAGCCATGCGCCCCTCCTCACAAGCAGAATTAGGCTCAGTAGCAGCATGGGCAGGCCAGCCCGCCGATGCTGCCACCGGCAATCAGAATCTTCTTGTCGACGTCTTGCATGCCCGTCGCTGCTATTTGGAATTACGGATGCCCTTGCCGGCTGGGCTATAGTCCGCCGCACATGCCCGATCCCAACTCCGTTCCGGTCTACCGACTCACTGAAACCGATTTTCAGCGGCACCCGGTTTGGCAGTTCACGACCGACGCCGAAGGTGTGGACGGCGGGGACGAGTCTTACGTCTCTCCAGCGGCGGATTCACTGCAACGTGGGGTATTTGGCAGCTTCATGGTTGGCGCAACCTACAGGCTCACACACGGGCCTGCGTTGCCGGGCGCTGTGCAGGTTGACATCCTGGGCGCCAAGGTTCTGTTCACCCCGGCCTTTATATACATCCATGGCAAGCCCATTGAAGCGCTCGCCAGCGATGTTGCAACGCGCCTTGCCAGAATCACCAAAACGGCGGCGAACCGGCCGGAAGGCTGGCGCCTGAATGTGCTGTTCGACGGTGAATCTGCGCCACGCAGCGGGCGCATCGCACGTTTCAGGCTTGTCCAAGCCATCGGCCTTGTGCTACACCTTATTTCGCTCAGGTTCAACCGGAGACACCGATGAAACGAACATCCGCCCGGCAAGTAACGCGCCAATACCAAACCTACGGTCTGATGGGCGGCATTGCAATGGGGCTCTTGACCGGAATTCTGGTGAGCGGACCTCACTTTCAGGAGTGGCCTGTCAGCCGTTCGCTCGTTCTGATTGTTTGCTTTGTTGCAGGAGGAGCCGTAATTGGCTGGACCTTGCTTGCAATGGCAGTTGGCTTCATGGGTGGAGCGGTGGCTTCAGACTATGAAGACTTGCGCCATGATGATCAGTTGGATGATGAGAGACGTCATCAGTCGGCTACAGGCGCAAACGATGCCTGATGATCTGCGGTGCTGCCTTTCGTTCCCTGGAGCAGGCGGCGTTCGCCCTGGCTGTTTGCATCGGGGCTGTTGTAACAACCCATTAACGCATCATGAAAACACTGTACGAAGCATCCAGCACCGTTGAAGGCCACATGCTTCAGGACTTGCTTCAGCAGGAGGGGATATCTGCACGGCTGGACGGCGCATTCCTTCAAGGCGCAATGGGTGGGCTGCCAGCCTCTGGGCTTGTTCGCCTGGTCGTTGACGAAGCGGATTACGAAAAGGGGCGGACGATCATCGAACGCTGGGAAGCCGCAGAGCCCTTGACCCAGCCGATACCAACGACCACTAACAGATCATCTGGCCGACTACTTGCCGCATTGATGGGAATGCTCATCGGCGTTGCGGGAACCTATGCCTTCCTGCGTTCACCGGTGTCTGTCAATGGCATTGATCACAACCGGGATGGAGTCCTCGACGAGCAGTGGAAGCTGTCACCCAGTGGCGCAGTGCTGGACGCTAGTGCGGATCGCAACCTGGATGGAAAATTCGATCATGTCGTTCACCACGATCAGCGCGGTCACGTCGAGACTGCAGAGAGTGATGACGACTTTGACGGCAAGTTCGAGTCTACGTACCACTTCCGTTTCGGAAATGTTACGTCCACAACTACCGACACAGACGGCGACGGATTCGCCGACCTGCACTCCTACTACAAGCACGGGGTTTTGGTTACCACCAAATACATGAACACCAGGACCGGACTGCCCCTGCGCGTCGAACATATCCAACTGGGCCGTGTGGTTTCGGCTGAAGTTGATTCAGATAAAAATGGTACGTTGGACAAACGCTTGACCTATTCCGTGAGCGGAGAAGTCACCCAATCCGAAGACATCGATTCGCCCAAATGATGCAGCGTTGTCTCTTGCCCCGCGCCCAAGCGTGAGTATCGAGCGTCGACTCAGCCAGGCCACCGTGGGCCTTGTGATTGCGGGACTTCACTTGGGTGGTGTGTTGGTGTGGTGGGCCACAACGGCGCACGGAATGAAACTGGCCCCGAACAGCGCACGGCTTCCGACCATTTCCGTGTCCTTGCCTGCGCATCCAAGGCCTGACGCAGAGCGGGCCCGCCGCCCACCACGCGCGCAAGACACAGCGGGCTCAACACGTCAACGCCATGCCAACGGGCCGGCAAACCCCACCTACACAGCAGACGTTGCCACCGTACCCGCTGCCACCGGTGGATCCCTGCCAGCGGAAACTGGTGGTCCCGCCGATGCGCAAGCGCCTGCCGCTCCCGCGCTCAATCTGACCCTGTCGCGAAAGGACATCGCGTCGGCAGCACCGCGCAGTTTTGCCGAGCAATCCCCCTTCCGCGGGCGTTTGCCAAATACCGTGGAACGGCAAATCGCCATCGCTGCGGCAGAAACCGGCCCTTGGACAGAGGAGCGGCTGGACAACGACCGCATCCGCTTTCGCCGCGGCAACACCTGCATGACAGCCCAGCGCCCACGGGCCGCCAACCTTGACCCCTTCAGTGAAGCAGCCGCCCGAATTCCATGGCGGATGTCCAAGCCGCAGGCGTGCAACGATTAGCGCAAGTTTGCTATCATTTTTGAAGCGACTGTGTATATCCGGCGGGGGCTACAGGCCAATTCTTCATATAAGACTGGCCGTAGACAGGCTTTTTGGCGGTTTGAATTGGATAGCGCAGCGCAGAATCGCTCCCATCCGTTGACGATCCCCACGCACAAGGCCCGCCCATGCGACGCATCCCGCCCATTGCCCACGCTTTAACCCTTTGCACCCTCGCGTTGCTGTGCACGGCACCCATGGCCACAGCGGCCGAGAAGCTCAACCGTGTCGTCGTGCGCGAAGTTTTGCTTGACCTGACCGTGGAGCTGCGCCAGGTCAAAGAGGGTGAGGAAGACCAGGACAACCCCCAGACCAGCAGCGGCGCCTACACCGTGGGAACGGCGAGCCGCGCTGTGGACTTTGCACCGCAGCAGGTGCGGGTGCGCAATGGCGAAAAGGCCAGCCTGCAGATGCACCAGTCCATGCCCATGCAGTGGGTGCAAAAGATCGAGTCGCAAAGCGCCACGCTCAGCGCGGGTGGCACGTCCGCCAGCAACAGCTCCGGCGGCGTCACCCAGGCGGTGACATGGATGGAATCGGGCCAGAGCCTGACCGTGACGCCCCATTGGCCAGGCGGCAAGCTGCCGGTCAAGATCGAGATCGAGGTGCAGTCTTCCGCCGTGGATGAACGCACCAGCTCCGAGCTGCCAGCCACCCAGCGCCAGCGCTATACCAGCACGGTCAGCGCCCCGCTGAACCGCTGGGTCACGATTGCCAGCAGCGGCAAGCCCGCCCGGGCGGGCAGCTACAGCAGCGCCGGCAGCAGCGACGGGCGGCGGTTGACGCAGATCCGCGTGTCACGCGAGCCGTAATTTCTATAGACAGAGGTCGCGCAGCGCGGCCAGGTCCACTATCTCCAACGCACCGCGGTGCACACGGATCAGGTCTCGGGCTTTCAGGTCGTTGAGTATCTGGTTGGTGGTCTGCCTGGACACGCCAATCATCAAGGCCAGTTGCTCCTGCGTGATGGCCAGTGTGCGGCGCGAGCTACCCTCGTCCGCGCCCTGGCCGTAACCCTGCGCCATCTGCACCAGGCGGCGCATCACACGCACCGATGCAGGCAGCACCGCCTGCTCTTCCATATTGATAAATGCCATGCGCAGCTTGTCTGCCATCAGCAGGGCCAGATCGCGCCAGTGCTGCGGGTGGGCCTGCAGCCAGGCGTGCAGCGCGTCGTGCGGCACCTGCAGCAGGGTGCAGGGCTCGGCGGCGTGGGCGTCGTGTGTGCGGGGGGAGCCGTCAAACACCGAAATCTCGGCAAACCAGGTGGGCGGGGTCAGCAGTATCAATAGCGCCTCGCGTGTGTCCTGGTGTGCATCGACCAGTCCGGACACACGGATGGAACCGCGCACCAGCGCGTACAAACCGCAGGGCGGGCCACCGCGCAAGAACAACGCGTCGCCGGTCTGCAGATTGCGCAGCTTGGCCATATCCAGCAGGGCATCCGAAAACGCCTCGGGCAGTTGGGCAAACCAGCGGCCGGCGCGTAGAGTAGGCAGGTAGGGGGCGATGGTTGACATCAGGGTTTGCACCAATCTGGCAAAACAGGTTGTGTCGGGTACTTGACAGACACCCAGTATGCATCGGCCAGATGATGGTGGCATCGCCATTTACCCGAGCTGACCACCATGAAAACCCTGACCGACCACCTGAGCCAGTACGCCGCCTACCACCAGGACAGCCGCAACGTCGCCACGCACTTTGTCGGCATCCCCATGATTGTGGTGGCCGTGGCCACACTGCTGGCCCGCCCCCTGTGGATGGTGGGCGACGTGCCACTAACCCTGGCTGCCATCGTGAGCCTGCTCAGCTGCCTGTTCTACCTGCGGCTGGACCTGCGCTTTGGCGCCACCATGACACTGCTGATGGCCCTGTCGCTGGCCGCCGCCCACTGGTTTGCCGCGCAGAGCACCACCATTTGGTTGACCGCGGGCTTGGGGCTGTTCATCGCCGGCTGGGCGATCCAGTTTCTGGGCCATTACTACGAGGGCAAAAAACCTGCCTTTGTGGACGACCTGGTTGGCCTGCTGGTGGGCCCGCTGTTCCTGGTGGCCGAGGCGGCATTCCATTTCCACATGCGCCTGGAGGTCAAGGCCGCCATTGACGCCCGCCTGGGCAAACAACAGGTCCACGGCAACACGGTCGCTGCAGCGTGATGAACTTCACCGCGATGCTGCCGACGCTGCTTTTGCTGGCGTTGGCGCTGGTGATGTTTGGCCTGGGCCTGTCACTGTCACTCGACGACTTCAAACGCCTGCGCGAACACCCGCGCTCCGTACTGCTGGCCCTGGGTTTGCAAACCCTGGTGCTGCCCGCAGTCGCCTATTTGCTGATCGTGTTGCTGGGTATACAGCCGGTTTTCGCCGTGGGCCTGATGCTGCTGGCCGCGTCGCCCGGCGGTGTGTCGGCCAACCTGTTCAGCCATTTGTTTGGCGGCAATGTGGCGATGAACATCTCGTTGACCGCGGTCAACACCGTGCTGTCCATCATCAGCCTGCCATTAATCGCCAACTGGGCGATTGCGACCTTTATGCAATCCGGCCAGGTGGTGCCGCTGCAGTTTGGCAAGGTGGTCGAGGTGGTGGGCGTGATTCTGCTGCCCGTCATCATAGGCATGGTGGTGCGCGCCAAAGCGGTGGCATTCAGCGAGCGCATGGGCCAGCCCATGAAACTCTTTAGTGCACTGGTGCTGGCCACGTTTACCGTGCTGGCCATCGTCAAGGAATGGAGTGCGCTGACCGCGTCATTCGCGTCGCTGGGCCCGCTGGTGGTGGTTTTCAACCTGATCAGCCTGCTGCTGGGCTATTACCTGTCGCGCTGGGCCGGCTTGAACAAACCCATGGCCACCGCCATCAGTTTCGAGATTGGCATCCACAACTCCACGCTGGCAATATATGTGGCGCTGTCGGTGCTGGGCAACCTGCAGTTGGCCCTGCCAGCGGCGTTGTATTCGGTCAGCATGTACATCACGGCCACGCTGTTTGGCCTGCTGGTGCTGCGGCGCAAGGCCGCTTAACCCGCAGGGGCGAACCGACCTGATACATGGGCCAGCGCGCTGGGCGTCTGGCCCGTCCAGCGTTTGAATGAGCGGCGGAAATTGGCCACATCCCCAAACCCCAGCTCCCGCGCAACTACTTCGTTGGGCTGGCCCTTGAGCCCCAGCCAGTAAAGGGCCACATGCGCACGTACCTGGTCCAGCTCGGCCTGGAAACTGGTGCCATGCTGCGCCAGGTAACGCTTGAGCGTGGCGGCACTCACGCCAAAGACCAGTGCTGCGTCATCCAGCGAAGGGTTTTCCGCCACCCGTGGCAAGAAAAAGTCATACAGCGCCGCCAGCAGACCACGTTGGCTGGCCTGTGTATCGGCCCCCTGCTCCAGGGCCTGCAGGGTCATCAGCCGTGCGGAAGCTGCTCCGCCCCGCCAGGGGGTTGACGCAAGCGTGCGCGGAATCCGCATGGCATCCACGTGGCAATCAAAATCCAGGGTGCCGCTCAGGTAACTGGCGTGTTGTGAAATATCGGCAGGCCGCGTGCGGTTGAAGCTATAGCGCCAAGGCAACCGCGCGCCTCCCAGCCACTGCGCCATGGCGGTCACCGCACTCATCTGCATGTCAACCACAAAGGCGCGCTGCGCACCGGGCAATCCACAGGCATCGGTCCAGACCACAATGGTTTCATGCTCCTGCTCCAGCAGGCGCGGTGTCAGCAGAGGCGACAGCCGGGCAGCGTAACGGGCCAGCAGTTGCAGGGCCTCACCCAAATTCTGTGCCTGCTGCAGGGCCTGGCTGGCCAGACCGTAGTGGCCGGGCAAAGCCATTTGCCCCAGCACAAAGGCGCTGTCCTTGGCGCTGCGTTGCAAGGGCGCCAGCAGGGCCAGAAACTGGCGTGTGCTCATCAGCGCACCCGGGCGCACGTTGGCCTGCTCCGCCCACGTGTCCAGCGCCAGGCCGCGGCTGCGCGCGTATTCGCTCAACACCGCACCCTGGTAGGCCCATGGGATCAGCTTGCAATCCGCATGGTGCACCGGGCCAGGCAGGCTCACGCTCAGGTCCATAGGCGGCCCAACAGGCGCAACATGAGTTCCTGCGGCGCGTCTTGCGACTCGGTACCACACGCCGCGGCTGCAGCTGACAACTGGATACGCGCACCGCCTGAGTTGGCGTGAAACACAAAGGACGACAGCGCCCGTTGCAAATCGACCGCCACCACCTGAGCATGGTCCCCTGCACAACCGGGCAACAGCACCACAAAGCGGTCCGCGCCATACCGGCACAACAGCGCGTCGTGCGGCAGGTTCAACAACAAGAGTTGCCCCGCACACTGCAACAACCGTTCAGCCTGGGCCAAGCCATGTGCGCGCAGCACCGCGTCAAAACCATCAAACCCCAGCATCACCAGTGCGCCAGGCCGTGCAGCGCGCCGCTCCAGCGCCACCTGCTGCGCCATATAACTGGCATCGCCCAGTTGGGTGACACCGTCCATGCTGCGGTGTTCGCGGAACACCCGCTCGCGCTGGCGCAGTTGTTCGTTCAGCACCAGTTGCTCCTGCCGCCACAGGTGCAGGCCCCAGGTCAGCAGTGCCACACCCATCGGTGTCAGCGTGGATTCCATCCAGTTGTCCCACACCACGGTTTTGGGCAGCGCCCAGAACTCGTCCATCCAGTCCACCCAGGCGCCCAGCACCATGGTCGCCAGGCCCAGGCACAACCAGTTGGTCACCACACCCGCCGGGCGGCTGGCGCGTACCTGGGTCAGCCACACACCCAACATCAGGGCCATTCCCCCCTCACCTACCACATCTATCCACTGCCACTGCGCCACAGGTTTGAGTGCGCCGCTTTGGCCAAACAGCCACAACACGCCCGCCATCAGCAACAACATGGCATGGCCAAAGTGCTGCAGGCGCAAGACGGGGGCCTGGGGAAAGCGGAATAAGGGGGTGTCAACAAAGGGGATTCGCATAGGGCGCGAATTCTAGGATCGCAATGTGACAACACGCTACAGTGCCATGCCAAGACTGCGGTGGGGGTCTTTAAAGCTCACATTACGCGCCGGGTTGCTCCGCTCCCGCCAAAACACCGCCATGTCACGAAACCGCCATCTGCGGTTTTTATGGTCCAGACCCTGTTACCCCAACTCTCTGGATTGCCATGAAAACACTCAGCCCCCACCGACTCACGGCCTTAAGCCTGTGCCTGGCCACCGCCTTTGCCGCACACGCCCAAACCACAACACCTGTGAACCTGGACACCGTCGCGGTCACCGGCCAACTGGCCAGCCTGCGCGGTGCGCAGGACAAGCAACGTGCGGCGCAAGGTGTGGTCAGCGTGGTGCATGCCGACAACATAGGCCAACTGCCGGACAACAACGCCGCTGAGGCTTTGGCGCGTTTGCCCGGTGTGTCGGTCGAGCGGGACCAGGGTGAAGGCCGCTTCATCCGTGTGCGCGGCCTGGGGCCGGACTACAACGCCGTCACCATCAACGGCGCCCTGGTGCCGGCCGCCGAATCCGACCGCCGCGCAGCAGGCTTGGATGTGGTGCCCGCAGGCCTGGTCCGATCCCTGGAGGTGCTTAAAACCTTGAGCCCTGAGCACGACGCCAACTCGCTGGGCGGCACGGTATCGGTCAACACTCTGTCGGCCTTCGACCAGAGCGGCCGTGTGCTGCGCCTGGAACTGGGTGGCAACTACGATGCCAATGCAGCCAAATCCGCACCCAGCGGCTCGGTGACCTTTGCCGACCGCTTCAACGATGGCACCCTGGGCCTAGCGTTTGCCCTGAGCTCGGACTCCCGCCGCTTTGCCAGCGACAACGTGGAGACCGGTGGTGGTTGGGATGGCAACAAACTGTCGGCGTTCGAGCTGCGCCGGTACGAAATCACCCGTGCACGCCTGGGCGCCGCGCTGAACCTGGACTTCAAGCCCAATACCGCTTCGCACTTCTACCTGCGCGGTTTCTCCAGCCGCTTCACCGACGATGAAAGCCGCCAGTCCAACAAGATCAGTTTTGCCACAGCCAGCGCCGAAGGTGTGGCCGGTGATGCCGATGCCGCACGTGGCCTGAAGGCACGCCAGGAGATCAACAGGGTCAGCTCGCTGACGGCCGGTGCAGACCATCGCATGGGCGACTGGCGCCTGTGGGCCGAAGCCGGAAGTGGCCGCGCCAGTGAAGACAAGCCCGACGCGCTGGCCTCGTCCAGCTTCAAAGGCAGCTTCAAGGGTGTGAGTTTTGTCGACGGCATGCGCCCGGTGCTGCAGGCTCCCGCCGCATTGAACAGTGCTGGCAGCTACGCGTTTGACAAACTCAAATTGGAGACCAGTACCGCCACCGATGTGACGCAACACCTCAAGTTTGACCTGCAGCGCAGCTTGGCCCTCGCCGGCATGGAGGTCGATATCAAGGGCGGTGTCAAGGTCACACGCCGCAGCAAAGACAACGCACTGGAAACCTACGCCATCGGCACCAAACAACTGGCCAAAGTGCCCTACAGCCTGGGCAAACCGCAACTGGCATTCACGGCGTTTGCCAGCGGAGACCGGGTCAACTACCCGTGGAACGAATTTGGCCCTGGCGTGGATGAAGCCCGGCTGCGTGCCCTGATCGGCACGGTCAAGCTCGCGGATTTTCGCGATGCCGTGGACTCGCAGGTCAATGACTTCAAGATGAACGAAGACGTCAACGCAGCGTATGTGCAAACGCAGATAGAACACGGCTCTACGCAGTGGGTGCTGGGTGTGCGCAATGAGCGGATCAGCTTTGATGCCAGCGGCTGGGCGTCTGATACCGCAGGTGTCAACCCCGTGGCGTTCAAGAGCAGCAGTGACCACTGGTTGCCATCCGTGTTGTGGCGCCAGGAGTTGTCCAAGTCCACACGCCTGCGCGGCGCGCTGACCCATTCCGTGGTGCGCCCCAGCTTCGGCCAGTTGGCACCCGGGGTGCTGGTGGACGATGACACGGCCGAGCTGGGCAACCCCGAGCTCAAGCCCCTGCGTTCGCGCAACCTGGACTTTGGTGTGGAGCACGACTGGGGCCGTGAGGGTGGCGTGTCCGCCTACGTCTTCCACAAACAGATCAACGATTTCGCCTTCCAGACCGACCTGGCAGGCACGGCTGGCAAGTGGAAAGACTTCAGCGCGGTCAACACGTTTGCCAATGGCGATGCGGCCAGCCTGCACGGCGTTGAGCTGGCCTATAACCAGTCGTTGCCGGGCGGCATCATCCTGGGTGCCAACGCCAGTTTTGTGCGTTCCGAGGCCACCATCAGCGGGTTCGACAAGGGCGTGCGCAAGTCCCGCCAGATCGGCCTGCCCAGCCAGTCTGACCGCACGGTCAACCTGAGCGTGGGCTGGGAGGGCCATGGCATCAGCACCCGTGTGGCGCTGAACCACAAATCGCCCTACCTGTTTGAGGTGGGCAGTATTTTTGATGCCAGCAAAGACCTGATGGTGGACACCCAAAACCAGGTGGACTTCTCGCTGCGTTACCAGATCGGCAAACGCTGGCAAGTCAGTTTTGAAGCACTGAACCTGGGCAACGCCAGCTACTATGTCTACCAGGCCGACAAAGCCCGCAACGCGCAGTATGAGCAATATGGCCGCAGCTACAAGTTGGGTCTGAAAGTGGCGGTGTATTGATGGTGTATCTGAAAACCCTCGCAGCCCTGTGCCTCACCGTGGTGGCCTGCGCCACCGCCCAGGCGCAAAAACTGGATGTCGACAAACAAGGCCTGCGCCTGCTGGACGCCGACGCGCGCGTGCTGGATAGCGTGGCCGTGCGCAGCAAACGCTGGGACCAACGCACCCTGCCCGATGGATCACCCATTGCACTGCTGCACGATGCCGACAACGGCGAACTGTTGCTGGTGCGCGGCCAGGGCAGCCGCCTGAAAACCTTGGCCCGCTGGAGCGGCCCCGCCTTCAACCTGGAGGCCCTGTGCCTGCACCGTGACGGCCAAAACCTGCTGCACGCCTTCCTGCTGGCCGACGACGGCCTCAGCGAACAGTGGCTGCTGCCGGAGGCCGGTGGTGCGGCACCCGCACGGCCTTTGCGCCGGCTGGCAACCCCGATCGACGCCAAAACCTGCCGCGTGCGCGATGCTGACGGCCAGTTGTTCATTGCCGAGCCCAAGGTGGGCATATGGGCCTACGCCACAGATGCCGAACGCAGCCAACGCGAACTGGTGTTGCACGACCCAGCCATAGACACCAAACGCCTGGACGCCTGGTTAGCGCAGCAGCCCCAGCGCCCGTTGGCGCACCTGCCCTTTGTACAGGCCGTTGCACAAACCGACACGGTCAAAGGCCAGGGTGATGCCGCCGACGACCCGGCCATCTGGGTCCACCCGCGCAACAGCAGCCACAGCCTGGTGCTGGGCACCGACAAGAAACGTGGGCTTGCGGTGTATGACCTGCAGGGCAAGGAACGCCAGTTTTTGCCCGTGGGGCGCATCAACAATGTGGACCTGCGACAGAACCTGCGCTACGGCCCACACCGTTTCGACCTGGCCGCCGCAACACAGCGGGACGAAAACTCCATCGTGCTGTTTGGCATCAGCCCCCAAGGCCAGGTCAGCGAGCTGGCGCGCCTGCCCACGGACTTGGCAGACATCTACGGCATCTGCACTGGCCGCAATGCCGACGGGCAGCTGGACGTGTTTGCCAATGACAAAGACGGCCGTGTGTTGCAACTGCGGGTACTCAACCCCAGCGGCAAGCCCGGTGCATGGACGGCACAGGTAGTGCGCCGCACCCAACTGGCCAGCCAGCCCGAAGGTTGTGTGGTGGACGAAAGCACGCAGAGCCTGTTTGTTGGCGAAGAGAAACGCGGCGTCTGGCGCATATCGCTCAAGGACAGTGACAGTGCCGAGCCGGAGTTGATCGTGCCCGTGGGTGGCGCATTGCACGCCGATGTGGAAGGCCTGGCCATCTACCGCGGCAAGCGGGAGCATTATCTGGTGGTGTCATCGCAGGGCAACGACAGCTACCTGGTGCTGGACGCCACGCCGCCCTACGCGCTGCGCGGCGCGTTTCGGGTTGGCATCAATACCAAGGCCGGCATAGATGGCACATCCGAGACTGATGGACTGGACGTGACGGCGGTGGCGCTGGGCGGCCCCTATGGCGAAGGCATGCTGGTGGTGCAAGACGGGCACAAACGCATGCCGCAAGGCACACAAAACTTCAAGCTCGTGCCCTGGAGCGCTGTGGCGGAGTCGTTCAGGCTGCCCTGAACGGGGGTGACAGCACAGTCACCTGCGTTATAGACACAGGCTGGTCCCCATGCGTAAATGGTGTTATTCGCCACTATGCGCCATGAGGACCCTATGACTGAAACAGCAGCCAGCAACGCGCCAGCCACCACGACAACCACCACCCACCACCGCATCTGCCCCCTGTGCGAGGCCTGTTGTGGACTGGAGATCAAGGTAAAAGACAGCAAGGTCATCAGCATCCGCGGGCATGACGCCGATGTGTTCAGCGCCGGCTACATCTGCCCCAAAGGTGTGGCGCTGAAGGATTTGCACGAAGACCCGGACCGCCTGCGCACCCCGCTGATCAAGCGCAATGGCGTACATGTGCCGGCCACCTGGGATGAGGCCTTTGCCGAGATTGAGCGCCGCCTGCCCCCCATACTGGCCGCGCACGGCCGCAATGCAGTGGGTGTCGTTGTTGGCAACCCGTCTGCCCACAAGATCGGCCTGCTGACCTACTTTGGCAAGCTGGCCCGCGCGCTGGGCACCAAGAATGTGTTCTCTGCCTCCACGCTGGACCAGATGCCCAAGCAGTTGTCCAGCGGCCTGGTGTTTGGCCACTGGTTGTCTGTCGCCCTGCCCGACATCACCCGCACCGACTACCTGCTCGTCTTGGGCGCCAACCCCTTGGTCAGCAACGGCAGCATGTGGACCGTGCCCGATTTCCGCGGCAAGGCCAAGGCCCTGCAGGCCCGCGGCGGCAAGCTGGTGGTGGTGGACCCGCGCAAGACCGAAACCGCATCCGTTGCCGATGCCCACCACTTCATCCGCCCCAACTCCGACGTGTTTTTGCTGGCTGCCATGGTCAACACGCTGTTTGCCGAAGGTCTGGTCAAGCTGGGCAACGTAGCCGAATGGGTCAACGGTGTGGATGCTGTGCAGCAGGCCATAACCCCCTTCACGCCAGAGGCCGCCGCCAGCCGCTGCGGCATCAGCCCCGACACCATCCGCACACTGACCCGCGAGCTGGCCGCTGCCCCACGCGCTGCCGTGTACGCACGCATCGGCACCTGCACACAAGAGTACGGCACGCTGGCCAGCTGGCTGGTGGATGTGCTCAACACCTTGACCGGTAATCTGGACAAGGAAGGCGGTGTGCTGTTCGCCAAGTCCGCCGCCTTTGCATCCAACACCGCGGGCAAGCCCGGCATCGGCAAAGGTGTCAGCACCGGCCGTCACCATGCCCGTGTGAGCGGCGCACCCGAGGTGTATGGTGAGCTGCCCATGACCTGCATGGCCGAAGAGATCGAGACCCCGGGCGAAGGCCAGATCCGTGCAATGTTTACCGTGGCCACCAACCCCGTGTTGTCCAGCCCCAATGGCCCGCGCCTGAGCAATGCGCTGGACACACTGGACTTCATGGTCAGCATGGACATTTATCTGAACGAGACCACGCGCCATGCAGACGTCATCCTGCCCGGCCAGTCGCCGCTGGAAGACTTCCACTACGACGTGGCTTTTCCACAATTGTCCTGGCGCAACCATGCGCGTTACAGCCCACCCGTGCTGCAGCCCACACCCGGCCAGCCCGAAGAGTGGCAGACCCTGCTCAAGCTGGCCGCCATCGTGCAGGGCAAGGGCGCGGACACCGATGCCAATGCGCTGGACGATGCGCAGTTTGCCGAAGACGCGCAGCGCATGTTTGGTGAACACGCGAACGCCATCATCGAAGCGACCAAAGGATTGAGGGGCCCGCAGCGCACGCTGGAAGTGGCCCTGCGCAACGGCCCCTACGGCGACCAATGGGGTCGCAAGCCCGACGGCCTGACGCTGGCCAAGGTGCAGGCATCCAACACCAGCGGCGGCATAGACCTGGGTGCGCTGCAGCCCCGCATCCCCGAAATGCTGCGCACACCCAGCGGCAAGGTGGAACTGGCGCCACCCTCTTTGCTACAAGATTTGCAGCGTGCAGCCCAGGATGTACGGGGGCCAGCGCCCGATTTGGTCATCATCGGCCGACGCGATGTGCGCACCAACAACAGCTGGATGCACAACCTGCCCCTGCTGGCCAAGGGTCCCTTCCGCTGTACTGCGCTGGTCCACCCTTCCGACGCCCAACGCCTGGGCTTGCAGGACGGCGCGCTGGCAGACATCCGCAGCGCTGGTGGACAGGTGCAAGCACAGGTGCATGTGACCGCCGACATGATGCCCGGCGTCGTCAGCCTGCCCCACGGCTGGGGCCACAACGCGCCGGGTGCGCAAATGCGTGTGGCGGCCGAACGGCCTGGTGCCAACATCAACGCGCTGCTGGATGACCAACTGCGGGACCCGATGTCGGGGAATGCGGTGTTGGGTGGGGTGGCGATTACGATGCAGGCTGCGCTGGTCTGATTCCGGGAGGGAGCTATTGGTCAAATCGACCTCTAGCCCCCGGATATATTACATGATTAGCTACCAAAACAATAGCATCTTGTCTTGACAGGCGGTGCAAGACTTGCGTGAGGCCTTTCCAGAGATGAAGGGGTTTCCACCGCGCAATCTGAAATACATGCGCGCCTTTACTGAAAGCTGGCCGGGTGCGCAATTTGTGCAAGAGGTGCTTGCACAATTTCCCTGGCGACACCAGTTGGCGCTGCTGGACAGCCTGATTTCAGCAGAGGGGTGTTGGTCGAATCGGCCTGTAGCCCTCGTGTGAACTTCGTCAACCGCTGCTAAAAAGGTAGCGTATTGGATTCTCCGTGGTAGCAGAGTTTGAGGCCGTGGCCCACGCCTCATGGTGTCAAGCGCCCACAAATCGGCGAGGACCCCGACCCCAAACTCTACGAGCGGCGACGTCTGCAAAAATACCGACAACATTTTTTGTGGTGTTGGAGACTTTTATGCGCGTAGACATTAGTGGTGTTAAGCCAAACAGCACGTTCGAGTCACTCTTGAGAACGGTGGGATTCGTGGTGATCCAGTGGGCACACTGCGAACAATCGCTCGAATTGCTTGTCAATACACTGTTCAGAGAATTTGGTGGAAACAAATTGCCAGGAAGAAAGCGGATGCCGAAACCGATTTCTGAAAAAATCTCTTTCGTCAAGGAATGCACCGCCCAAATTCCATCGCTAGCATCGTTTAAAGCAGAAATCGATGCGCTTGCATCCGATTTTGATGCGGTTTTGCAAACTCGTCACAACCTCATACATGGAGCACTATCAGACACGCCAGTTTTCAATGGCGTTTTTACATTCATTCGTCTTGAGACACATCCAGATATTCATGAAGTTAAGGAATCTCAATACGACCTAAAGGAATTTCCAACTCTTGAAGCAGCGCTCACTCGATTGGGAGCAAAAGCTCCAAAACTTGCGAGAAAGGTTTTTGCAGCGCGTCCAAATCACCCCTAATGTGTCTTGCACTGCAAAAAGTCACAGTTCAGTCGAACGTGATATATAAGAGACTCGTGGGTTTGTCCCACAACCGCAGCACTTGTTTCTCTATTCGTATCAGTTTTGTGCGCCATTTGGGTCAACACACCACATGAACACCGCCCTAGGCACCATCATCCTCTACGCCCGCGACATGCATAAGTCCGCGGAGTTCTACCGCACACACTTCGGTTTCGAAACGACGGGCGAAGTCGTTGAAGGCCTGATCGAACTGTCTGCGGTGAACGGTGGTGCAAGCATCTTGATCCACCAGGCGGCCAAGAGCGTCAAGCTGGGGCAAGTGGGCGTCAAGCTCAGTTTTCATGTCGCCGACATCGAAGCGTTCAAATTGAAAGCCGCCACGCAGGGCCTGAAGTTCGGTGCCACACACCAGGCCAACGGCTACGCGTTTGCAAACGCCAAAGACCCCGACAAGAATTCCGTCAGCATTTCCAGCCGCGCATTCCGCTAGGCCACGCAGCGAGAAACCTGAACACGGGTACAGCGCAGCGCCCAGTGCCTGGAAGCCGCATCAGGGCGTGCCGGCTTCCAGCCGCTGCTTCAACGCAGCAACACCAACTGCCGCACGATGACCCATCACCCGTCTGGCCAGCGGCAGCAGTGTGTACCTGGCGATCAGGCTGTCGCTACGGCTGAACACGCGGTAGGTGAATGTGCAGGCGTTCTCCCCCGTTGCATCCACCGTGAGTTCCATGCGCGGCATGAGCGGCGGGAAGCGTCCTTCCGTGGCGAAGAACTGGTGGTCCCGCACCTCGCGTACCTGCACGGTGATTTTGCGTGTTCCCCTGAGCGGAACCAACACGGTTTCCAGGTATTGTTTTCCAGGCTGTCCGTGTTGGAGCGCGTTGGCCGATTGGATGGCAATCACACCGGGGAACCACTCGCCAAAGTTCTCCATGTTCGAAACATATCCAAACACGGCCAAGGCTGGCCGCTGGATGTGTACAGTTTTTTCAGTGAGAAGATGCATGGGTTTTCACTTCCGTTTTGCGGTAAAAACCCATGCTAAGGTGTAGAGCATGGTCTACAGTCAAGAGGAATCTTCATGCGTATTGCCGAACTGGAAAACCGCACCGGGCTGGGACGCCACGCGCTGCGCTACTACGAGCGTGAGGGCCTGCTGGCAGGCGTGACCCGCGGCCCCAACAACTACCGTGACTACCCGGAGTCGGCCGTCAAAGACGCCACGCTGTTACAGCAACTCCAATCCCTGGGTTTCTCGCTGCAGGAGATACGTGAAGTGCTGAATGCCATGCGTGCAAAAAGCATCGATTGCGCCCAGGGTGCCCGCCTGATGGCGGAGAAGCGCGCTGCGGTCGATACGCAGATTGCGAACTTGCGCAAGGTGAGCAAAGTGCTGTTGCGCGAACAGCAGCGTCTGGAAGATAGAGCCGCGACTCAGGGTGCGCAGGCCAGCGCCCCCATGGCGCGCCCGTCCGATGCGGCGCCGCAGGCCGCTGAAGCAGCCTTGGGACGATAGTCTTTGAGCGCCACACTGGTAAGTTGTGCGGCGGTCTTCTTGGAATGCGTGTCTTTGTTGTGGGTGGTGCGCCAGGTGGACCAATCCAGGTTGGTGGCATACCAGCCATAGCCAAAAACGTAGGCATACGACGAGTCAATCAGGTTGTAGTCAAAGCGGCCTTCTGCGCCCAGCGTCTTGTTTTGTGACGACAGGTCCAGTGAGTTGTCAGGGAACTTGCAGTTGATGGACGCGTAGGCAAAGTAGTTGTTAGGAACGAGGATGTTGTCCCGTACGATGAAGTTTTTGCTGGCCGGATCGCCCACCACACAACCGAAGTCAATGCTGCCCAGCAGCGTGTTGTGGCGTATGTCGATGTCGCGTATGTAGCCAGGCTGTTGTCCGACCGACACACCACCGACTAGCACGTTCCACGAGACCTCGATACGGTCCTGCGTGTATTGGCTGGACAAGTGCAGCGCACCGGCGGTGCAATCGTGGAAATAGTTGCCCCGGAAGGTGTTGCGCTGGCCGTTGTCCTTGTCTTTGAAGCAAGGACCGTCAATGCCCCAGACCTCGTTGTTTTCAACCAATGCGCTGCGCACGTTGTACATGACGGACGCGCCGCCGTGGTAGTTGGCCGTAGTGTCGCCATGCAGGCCGGAAGCGCGGTCAAACAGGTCATGGAAGGTGTTGTCCTGGATGATGATGCGGTCGTAGTACTGGTTGTCCGCAAAAAAGATGAACGACGGGTTCTCCGACTGGCTGGGGTCGTAGAGGTGGTGCATGTGGTTGCGCCGGAAGACCAGTTCGCTCTGGCTGCCGTCCACATGGAAGCCGTGGCCGCGGAAGTTGAACAGCTCCAGCCCCTCGACCCAGGTGCGTGAAGAACGCGGGTTGATGTTGGTGTGGTTCAGGTCGATGGCGGGCGTGGCATCGCCCGGGTAGCCAACGATCCGCGTGATCTTGCCAGCCACAAAGTCAAAGCCGCCGGTGTAGCTGCCACCGCGCACATACAAAGTGTCGCCGGTCGCCCCTTTCTTGAGGGCATTGACGATGGTCTTCCAGGGGCTGGCCAGTGTTCCGGTGCCGGTGGTGTCATTGCCGCTGGGGGATACGAAATAGAAGCCGATGGTGGTGACTTGCACGGTGAGTGTCTGGTCGATGGCAGAACCCAGCGAATCGGTTGCCCGC
>JAZKDY010000017.1:25300-43388 GCA_040387325.1 Pseudomonadota bacterium
GGGCTGTCCACGACAGCTCACCCGTGCCTGCGGCAATGGTCACACCGGCCGGTGCGGTGACCACAGAGTAGGTGTACGGCGCCTGGCCGCCGATGACACCTACACGGTAGCGGTAGGGCACGCCGGGGTAAGCGGTGGCGGGTGCCCAACTGATGATCTCCACCGAACCAATGACCGACACAGGATAGCCGCCGGTAGGCGCTAACGAGATAGGCGTTGGCGTGGGTGTTGGCGTTGGGGTTGCTACTACAACAGGCGCTGTTATGGGTGCGGGTGTGGCAACTGGGGTTGCTGCAGGTGCTGGCGTTGTAGCCGGGGTCGCAGATGTAGTTGCGGTTGTCGTGGTCGTTGCCGTCGTTGCGGGCGCCGTTGTTGTTGTTGTCGCTGGCGTCGCTGTCACACCAGGACTCGGTGTGCGGGTGGGTGTATCGCTGGTAACCCCGACCACTTGTGTGCCCGCTGGTGACGGAGCAGCGGCGGCTGGAGTGGGGCCTCCCCCTCCTCCACCCCCACCACAGCCGGCCAACAAGACGCTCAGGCACACAACCGTTGCCCACACAGATCCAACCGAGATAACTCGCTCCACAAATCACTCCCTTTTTTAATATGAATGCCCGTCGTCACAGCAAAAAAGACAACGCTGTCTACGGCTTGCCGGGCATTACATCAAAAAGGGGAAGAAAGGGTTTGAACTATTACGGACAGTTACAGAATGGTGTTGCGCACGGTGCCCACCGCAAGGCCTGCCAGATACGCGTCCAGTGCCTGCGCACCCACCACCTCCAGGTCAAAGGCCTCAGGCTGCAGCAGCCAGTTGGTCATCAGGCCGTCCAGCAGGGCGAACAGGCCCACGGCGGCGCTATGGGTGTCCAGCTGCGGGCGCACCTGGCCCTTGGCCTGGGCCAGGGCCAGCACGCGGGCCAAGTCCACCACGCGCTCCGCACGGTGGGCGATGTGGCGTTCGCGCACGGCCTGCAGGTCGTCGCCGTACTCCACGCGGTGCGACGCGATCTCAAACACCCGGCGCACCTGCAGGTTGTGCACGGTTTCGTTAAAAGCTGCAGCCACGTTCTGGCGCAGGTGCGCCAAGGGGTTGTCGGACTCCGACTGGGGCTGGCTGTTGAGCCGGGTCAGCATGGGCAGCTTCACACGCTGCAGCATGGCGTCAAACACGTCGGCCTTGTTCTGAAAATGCCAGTAAATGGCACCGCGGGTCAGTTGGGCCTCTTCAGCAATCTCCTGCAGCGCGGTGCGCGCTACGCCGCGGCGCAGGAACACCCGCTCGGCCGCGTCCAGTATCAGGTCGCGGGTGATCAGGGCGTCTTCTTTGGTTCTGCGGACCATATTTATGGGACTATGTCGGCAACAGGGTTATTGCCGTCTGCGTCCAATTTACATTCATTCATGTATGTATACTAATCCAGATTTTTGAAATTGCCAGCCTCTTGTGCTGCGCCCGCCCCGCCAGGTCCCCGTTTTTGCCCTCCCAAAAGGATTTTTTATGTCCTCGTACCGTACCGTTGCTTCCTTTGCGCACCAGTCCCGCCCCTCCCTTTTCACATTGCTGCCCTTGGTCGCCCTTTTGGCCGCCTGCGGTGCCAAAGATGCAGCGCCTGGTGGTGCAGCGGGTGCAGGCGGTCCGCCCCCCGCCACCGTGGGTGTGGTGACGGTGGCCAACGAGGCCGTCGCTTTGCAGACCGAACTGCCAGGCCGTGTCAGCGCCGTGAGGGTAGCGCAGGTGCGGGCCCGGGTGAACGGCGTGGTGCTCAAGCGCCTGTTCCGTGAGGGCAGCGAGGTCAAAGCCGGCCAGGCCCTGTACCAGATCGACGCTGGCCCCTACCGCGCCGCATTGGAGAGCGCCCAGGCCAGCCTTGCCAAGGGCCAGGCCAATCTGGCCCAGGCAACCGCCCAGGTAGAACGCTACAAACCGCTGGTAGAGGCCAACGCCATCAGCAAGCAGGAATACACCACGCTGCTGACCACGCAGAAGCAGGCCGAGGCCGATGTGGCCACCGCCAAGGCGGCTGCACAAACGGCGCAGATCAACCTGGACTACGCCAGCGTCAATGCACCCATCTCCGGCCGCATCGGCCAGTCGCTGGTGACCGAAGGCGCGCTGGTCAGCGCGGCAGAGGCCACGCAACTGGCCGTGATCCAACAGACCGACACGGTGTATGTCAATTTCACCCAATCCACCACCGACGTACTGCGCCTGCGCAAGGCTATCGCCGCCAAACAGGTGCGCAGCGCGGGTGATGGCTCGGTGCCGGTGCGTGTGGTGCTGGAGGACGGCAGCGAGCTGCCCCGCCCTGGCAAACTGCTGTTCACCGATCTGACGGTGGACGCCACCAGCGGCCAGATCACGCTGCGTGCCGAGGTGCCCAATGCCGATGGCCTGTTGTTGCCCGGCCAGTATGTTCGGGTGCGCCTGTCACAGGCCGAGATTCCTGCCGGCATTTTGCTGCCGCAACAAGCCGTCACACGCACCAACCAGGGCGACACCGTGCTGGTGGTCGGCCCCGATAGCAAACCTGCACCACGCCCGGTCAAAATTGGCAATGCGCAGGGCAACCAGTGGGTGGTGCTGGACGGCCTCAAACCCGGTGAGCAGGTCATTGTGGATGGCTTCCAGAAGATGGTGGTGCCCGGTGCGCCGGTGAAGGCCGTGCCGTGGAAGGCCGGTGCGTCCGCACCCGGCGCTGCGGCCTCTGCGCCTGCATCCGCGCCAGCCGCTGCCCCATCGGCCGCGGCCAGCAAATAAAAGGGGCGCACCACATGGCCCAGTTTTTTATTGACCGCCCCATCTTTGCATGGGTGATCGCGCTCTTCATCATGGTCATGGGTGGCGTGGCAATCACGCAATTGCCCATTGCCCAGTACCCACCGGTGGCGCCGCCCACCATCGTCATTTCGGCCGGCTACCCCGGTGCCTCGGCCAAGATACTGGAAGACAGTGTGCTCAGCGTGATCGAGCGCGAAATGAATGGCTCGCCCGGCATGATCTACATGGAGTCCGTGGCCCAGGCCAACGGCACAGGTTCCATCTCCATCAGCTTTGAGCCCGGCACCAATGCCGACCTGGCGCAGGTGGATGTGCAAAACCGCCTGTCACGCGCCACGCCGCGCCTGCCTGCCGCTGTGACACAAGCCGGTGTGCGGGTGGACAAGGCGCGCTCCAACTTCTTGCTCTTCACCATGTTGTCCAGCGACAACCCGGACATCGACATCGTGGCCCTGGGCGACTACGCATCCCGCAACGTGCTGCCCGAAATCCAGCGCCTGCCCGGCATTGGCCAGGCCCAGCTGTTCGGCACCGAGCGTGCCATGCGCATCTGGGTAGACCCGGCCAAGCTGAGCGGCTACAACCTGTCCGCGGCCGAGGTCAACGCCGCCATCCGCTCCCAAAACGCGCAGGTGTCGTCCGGCACCATTGGTGAGTTGCCCAATATCGCCGGCCAGACCATTGCCGCCACCGTGGTGGTGGACGGCCAGCTCAGCACCGTGGAGCAGTTTGGCAATGTGGTGCTGCGTGCCAACACCGATGGTTCCACCGTACGCCTCAAAGACGTGGCCCGCATCGAGCTGGGTGCCCAGACCTATGCCACATCGGCTCGCCTGAATGGCAAGCCAGCCGCCGGTATCGGCGTGCAGCTGGCGCCCAGTGGCAATGCCCTGGCAGCGGCCCAGGCCGTGCGCGAGCGTATGGCGCAGCTGCAGCCCTACTTTCCAGCAGGCGTGAAGTGGACCATTCCCTACGATGCTTCGCGATTCGTCAAGATATCCATATCGCAGGTGGCCGAGACGCTGATTGAGGCCGTCATCCTGGTGTTTTTGGTGATGTTCCTTTTCCTGCAGAACTGGCGCTACACCATCATCCCCACCATCGTGGTGCCGGTGGCACTGCTGGGCACCTTTGCCACACTGCTGGCGCTGGGCTTCTCCATCAATGTGTTGACCATGTTCGGCATGGTGCTGGTGATCGGTATCGTGGTGGACGATGCGATTGTGGTGGTGGAGAACGTCGAGCGCATCATGAGTGAAGAAGGCTTGGCGCCGCTGGAGGCCACCCGCAAGGCCATGGGCCAGATATCGGGCGCCATCGTCGGTGTGACCGTGGTGCTGATTGCGGTGTTTGTGCCGCTGGCTTTCTTCCAGGGCTCGGTGGGCAATATCTACCGCCAGTTTTCGGCGGTGATGGTGGCGTCCATCGGCTTCTCCGCGTTCATGGCACTCTCGCTCACACCCGCGCTGTGCGCCACCCTGCTCAAGCCGGTGGAGGCTGGGCACCACCATGCCAAGACGGGTTTCTTTGGCTGGTTCAACCGTGGTTTCTCCCGCACGGCCAAAACGTACGAAGGCTGGGTCGCCCGTATCCTGTCGCGTGCCGGCCGTTACCTGATCATCTACGCCGCCATCATTGCCGTGGTGGGTGTGATGTATGTGCGCCTGCCCACGGCCTTTTTGCCCAACGAAGACCAGGGCACGATGCTGGTCAGCATCCAGCTGCCACCAGGTGCCACCCGCGAGCGCACACAAAACGTCATGGAGCAGGTGGAAGCCTTTATGCTCAAGCAACCCGAAGTGCAGAGCATGGTCGGTGTGCTGGGCTTCAGCTTCTCGGGCCAGGGGCAAAACGCAGCGTTCGGCTTCATCACGCTGAAAGACTGGTCCGAACGCACGGGTGAGGCACATTCCGCACAGGCCATCGCCGGGCGCGCCTTTGGCGGGCTGATGGGCATACGCGATGCGTTTATCTTCCCCTTGAGCCCACCTGCCATTCCCGAGCTGGGCCAGGCGTCTGGCTTTACCTTCCGCTTGCAAGACCGCGGTGGCAAAGGGCACGAAGCCCTGGTGGCCGCGCGCAACCAGTTGCTGGGCATGGCATCCAAGAGCAAGGTGCTCACCCAGGTGCGCCCGGATGGCCTGGAAGATGCACCGCAGCTGCAGATCGACATTGACCGTGACAAGGCCAGCGCGCTGTCGGTCAGCTTTGATTCCATCAACAGCACCATCTCCACCGCGCTGGGCTCGGCCTACATCAACGACTTCCCCAACCAGGGCCGCCTGCAACGTGTGGTGGTGCAAGCCGACGCCACGGCGCGCATGCAGCCGGACGACATCCTGAAGCTGACGACACCCAATGCCCGCGGCGTGCCGGTACCGCTGTCTGCCTTCGCCAGCACCCGCTGGGTCAAGGGCGCGATGCAGACCATCCGTTACAACGGCTACCCCGCCATACGGATTGGTGGCTCGGCAGCGCCGGGCTACAGCACCGGTGACGCGATGGACGAGATGGAGAAACTGGCCGCCCAGTTGCCCGAAGGTTTTGCCTTTGAGTGGACCGGTCTGTCGCGTGAGGAAAAGATAGCCGGCTCGCAAGCCCTGGTCTTGTACGGCTTTGCCATCCTGGCCGTGTTCCTGTGCCTGGCCGCGTTGTACGAGAGCTGGTCCATCCCGCTGTCCGTCATTCTGGTTGTGCCGGTGGGTGTGCTGGGTGTGCTGCTGGCCACGGTGTTGCGCGGTTATGCGAACGACGTGTACTTCCAGGTCGGGTTGATCACCATCATCGGCTTGTCCGCCAAGAACGCGATTCTGATCATCGAGTTTGCCAAGGACCTGCAGGCACAGGGGAAGACCGCCGTGCAAGCCGCCTTGGCGGCGGCGCACATGCGATTCCGCCCCATCCTGATGACCTCCATGGCCTTCATGCTGGGCGTGTTGCCGCTGGCTATTTCCAGCGGCGCTGGTTCGGCCAGCCAGCGCGCCATTGGCACGGGTGTGATTGGCGGCAGCATGGTGGGCACCATCCTCGCCGTTTTCTTCGTGCCCATCTTTTTTGTGGTGGTGCGCAGTTTCTTCAAGGGTAGCGAACGCCAGCGACAGTTTGATGCAGCGCACGGCCACCAGTCAGGAGTTCAATCCCATGAATAAGTATTGTTTGGTGCCGCTGTGTGCGGCCATGGTGCTGGCTGGCTGCAGCTTCATCCCCACCTACGAACGCCCGGCCGCCCCGGTGGCAGGCAGCTTCCCCGCAGACAGCGCTACGGCCACCAGCGCAGCACCTGCCGCCGATATCGCTTGGCAGGATTTCTTCAAGGATGCCCGCCTCAAAAAGCTGATCGAGCTGTCCCTGCACAACAACCGCGACCTGCGTATCGCCGTGCTGGCCATCGAGCAAACCCGCGCCCAGTACAACGTGCGCCGTGCGGACGAGCTGCCCACGCTGAATGCTGGCATCACCGGCAGCCGCGGCCCGGTGGCGTCGGGCGCGGTGAACAGCACCTACACCGCAGGCTTCAGCGTCACCGCCTACGAGCTGGATTTCTTTGGCCGCGTGCGCGCCCTGAGCCAGGCCGCACAGGCCCAGGTGCTGGGGTCTGAAGAGGCACGCAAGACGGTGCAGATCAGCCTGATTGCCTCTGTGGCCAACACCTACCTGAGCCTGCTGGCCAATGACGAGCTGCTGCGCGTCACCCGCGAATCGCTGACCACGCGGCAAGAATCGCTGAAACTGACCCAACTCAAGTTTGACAACGAAGCAGCGTCCAAGCTGGAGCTGAGCCAGGCCCAGTCGCTGCTGGAAGGCGCCAAGGCGGCTATCGCCCAGGCCACACGCCAGCGCGCGCAGGACGAAAACGCGCTGACACTCCTGGTCGGCCAGCCGCTGCCCGCCGACCTGCCGGCTGGTCTGCCTATCACCGCGCAGGGCATGCTGCCCGATCTGCCTGCCGGTGTGCCGTCTGAGCTGTTGGCGCGCCGCCCGGACATCCGCCAGGCCGAACAACAACTGCTGGCCAACAATGCCAACATTGGTGCGGCAAGGGCGGCTTTCTTCCCCCGCATCAGCTTGACCGGCAGCGCCGGCGTGGTCAGTAGCGACCTGGACACACTGTTCAGCAATGGCACATCCGCCTGGACCTTTGCACCCCAGCTGCTGCTGCCCATCTTCGACTATGGGCGCAACCAGGCCAATCTGGAATCGGCCAAAGTCGCCCGTGAAATTGCCGTGGCCCAGTACGAAAAGGCCATCCAGACCGGCTTCCGCGAAGTGGCCGACGCCCTGGCCGGCCGCGCCACGCTGGGCGAACAATTGCGCGCACAAAACGCCCAACTGGCCGCCGAAAAGACCCGCATGGACCTGACCGACCTGCGCTTCAAACACGGCGCGTCCAACGCTTTTGACGTGCTGGACGCCCAGCGCTCGTTATTTGCGGCGCAACAGGCGGCGGTGCAGGTGCAGGCCCAGCAGGTGCAAAACCTGGTCACGCTTTACAAGGTACTGGGGGGCGGCTGGAAATAGGGTGTTGCCCGGTGGATACAAATGCTTACACAGCGCTATAGAATCTGATTGGGCTTGCTGATCCCCGGCAAGCCCCTCGTTTTCTATTGAGGCCCCTGTAAATGTCCACATTACTCGACTACCTGAACCATCTGGATTCCAACGCAACCGCGGTGACGGCACACAACGCCGATCCAGCCACAGCAATGACACAGTTTGGTTTGAATGCGAACGAACAGCAGACCTTCCTTACAGGGGACAAGACTGCGATAGCAACTCTGGCTGGAATTGATCCGACAGAGTTTCCGCGAATTCAAGTTCACAACGTTGACGACACTTTCTAGTCAAAGCCAGGTTTTCGCGTTGCAAAGCTAATGGTGCGCAGCCACTTTGTCAGGGCTCTTATTTGCCTAACAATTGGATGGAGTTGTTCGTCTGGCGCCATCGCCCAGGCCGAACCGACTTTAGACGCACTGTTTGCTGAGCTAAACGAGTATGGTTTATCGCCGAATGAAGGTGATGCCATACTTGAAAAACTCAAGGTCTCACAACCGACGTTCACTCCAGAGCAGAACGAAAAGTATCAGCTCTACTATGCTTTCTCCCTAGGCGCAAAAGGAAAGCATGAGGAACGGGTCAAGTTGGTAGAGTCTTTCATTGGCCAGGTGAAGTCGCCTGCATTGCGTGCGCGTTTTCTGTATGAATTGATTGACGGCAGCACCGCGCTGGGTACGTACGAACGGGCACTGCGGACAATGAACGACTCTATTCTGTTGCTACCAGTCTTGGAAAAAGACTCTCAGAAGATTGTTGTATTGCAGGGTGCGCTGAACCTATTGACCTCGTTGCGTGCCTATGACGAGGCGCTGGACTTTGCAGAGCGAATATATGCCCTGCGGGGTGACACTGCCGGGTCTTACCCGGCATGCGTGGGTTTAGCTAACAAGGTTGAGACTAACTATATGCGCGGGAGCAACGAGCTCGCCCGTTCATTTGTTCAGGATGCGATTCAGGCCTGCGATGCCAATAAGAATCAATTTTTTTCCTTAATCGTAAAGACTTATGCAGCAATAGACATAGTCGATTCTGGTAACTATGCAAAGGGCATCACTACCAGTTTGCCGCTGTTAGATGAGTATTCGGCACTCAGCAAAAACTCTGACTACCTCACGCAACTTGAAGAGGCTGTGGCCCGCGCTTACCTCAAGACAGGAAACACCGAGCGAGCCGAACATTACGGGCTTCAGGCCTACCAGCGCGCCCAGACCAGCCGCGTTCTTGCCCTGCAGGAAAAGACCAGCGAGACCATGGCCGCTGTCAAGCGCGCCCAAGGCCAATTGGCCGCCGCCATCAGCTACTACGACATCAACCTGGACTTGAAGAAGAAGGTTTTGGGTGACCAGTTGCACAAGAACCTGGCCTACCAGCGGGTCAAGTTCGACACCCAGGACAAGGCCAACCAGATGGCCCTGCTGGAACAAAAAAACAAGAACCTGAGCACCGAGAAGGCCCTGCAGCAAAACGAGTACCAGAACCTGATTCTGTTGCTGACGCTGGGTGCTGTGGTGCTAGCCATACTTGGTGCCTGGCTGTTCAACACCTTGCGCCTGAAGAACATCTTCCGCGTGTCGGCCCAGGTGGACGGTCTGACCCAGGTCAGCAACCGCGCGCACTTCACAACATCTGCGCACCAGGTTTTCAACGACGCGGCCCACAGCGTGAGCCTGGTGTTGTTTGACATGGATATGTTCAAGAAAATCAACGACACCTATGGCCACGCGGCGGGTGACTGGGTGCTCAAGACGGTGTGCTCCACCGTCAAAACCCAGCTGCACAAAGCCGACCTGCTGGGGCGCCTGGGCGGTGAAGAATTTGCGTTGTGCCTGCCTAACTTCATGGAAGAGGAAGCCCGTGCCCTGGCAGAGCGGTGCCGCGCGGCCATTGCCGCCATCGATACCGCCCCCAGCGGTTTCGACTTCCCCATAACAGCCAGCTTTGGTGTTGCCACGCGCAGCGCCCACGAAACCGAAAGCTTTGAAGAAACACTGGTGCATGCCGACAAGGCCTTGTACCTGTCCAAGAATGAAGGGCGCAACCGCGTCACGGTCTACCAGCATTCGGGAGCAACTTAGCTTGGTGTCGACCAGGGCTGCAGCACATGTCCCGCGCAACTGAACTGGGTGTGCGCATCCGGGTTCTGGCAGTTGCAGCCTTGGTCATGGCTTGCCCCTTGAGTGGCATAACCGCCGGGCCATCCACCATTGATACGCTGTTGTCCGAGTCTTCCGCGCATCTGTACTCTGCGCCCGAGAAGGCATTGGCCCCACTGGAGAAGCTGCGCGACCTGCAGTCAACATTCACCCCCGCCCAGAACGAAAAGTACCACCTGGTGCTTGCAAGTTCGCTGGGGTTCAGGGGGCAACAAGCGCAGCGGGTTGCGCTGGTGCAATCCTTCATGGGACAGGTTACAACACCCGGGCGACGTGCGACATTTCTTTACCAGCTGATCGACGGGCATACCGCCTTGGGCCAGTACGAGAAGGCCTTGCAGACGATGAACGAATCGATTGCACTATTGCCTGTACTCGAAAAGCCGGGGGACAAAATCATGGTGTTGCAGGGCGCCATCGCCACAAGCATTGCATTTGAAGACTTCGCAACGGCGCTGGACTTTGCCGAGCGGATTTATGCCCTGCGCACCGACAAACCCGGGTCTTACGCGGCTTGCGTGGGCCTGTCCGACAAGGTGGAGCTGCTCATCCAGCGCGGGGCCAGTTCGCAGGCTCGGGCCCTGTTGCAGGACGCCATTGACGCCTGCATGGCCAACAATAACCAGATTTTTGTGCTGATCAACCAATCCAATGCCGCGGTGGACCAAATCAATGCCGGGGAGGCCTATGCGGGCATTGGCAACGCCTTGCCACTGTTCAATGTGCATGCGGAATTGAACCAGGGTTCGGACTACGTCACGCAACTCGAAGAGGCGGTTGCCCGTGCCTACCTGCAAGTCGGCAATCTGGAGCGTGCAGAGCACTACGGTGTGCTGGCCTACCAGCGTGCCCAGAAAAGCAACATTCTGGCCATGCAGGAAAAGACCAGCCAAACCATGGCTGCAATCAAACGCGCCCAAGGTGCGCTGGCCAGTGCCCTTGTCTACTATGACAGCCACCTGGCACTCAAGAAACGCATGCTGGACGACCAATTGCAAAAGAAGCTGGCCTACCAGCGTGTCCGCTTCGATACCCAGGACAAGGCCAACCAATTGGCCTTGCTGGAGCAAAAAAACAAAAACCTCGGCGTCGAGAAAGAGCTGCAGCAGGGCCGCTACCAAAACCTGATCCTGCTGATGACCCTGGGCCTGGTGGTGTTGGCTATTCTGGGTGCGTGGCTGCTCCGGACCCTGCAGCTAAAAAACAGCCTGCGCAAGGCTGCCCAGGTAGACGGGTTGACGCAGGTTTTCAGCCGGGCTCACTTCATTGCCTGCACACGGCTGGCATTTCGGGATAACCGTGCGGCCTTGAGCCTGGTGCTGTTTGACATGGATCTGTTCAAAACCATCAACGACACCTATGGCCACGCCACTGGTGACTGGGTGCTCATAACCGTATGCGATACCGTCAGGCAGCAGCTCCACAAATCGGCCCTGTTGGGGCGTCTGGGTGGTGAGGAGTTCGCGATTTGCCTGCCGCAGTCCACCGAACAAGACGCCTGCACCCTGGCAGAGCGCTGCCGCGCAGCCATCGCCGCCATTGGCGCCCACCCCAGCGGTTTAAACTTGGAGATACGGGCCAGCTTTGGTGTTGCTACACGCAGCATCCATGGCCCCACCAGCTTTGAAGAGACGCTGGCCGCGGCCGACAAGGCTCTCTACGTCTCCAAAAACGAAGGACGCAACCGCGTCACCGCTTATCAACATTCAGGTGCCCATTCGCAATGACCCCAACTACTCCACAAGGCAAACTCATCTGCGTCGGCACCGGCATGCGCATGGCAGGGCAAGTGACACCGCTGGCCCAAAGCTATCTGGAAACGGCGGACGTCGTCGTGTCGGCCGTGCCCAATATCTTTACGCGCAAATGGATTCAGGGCATCGCCAAGGACTTCATTTGTGTGCTGGGCTATTACGAAGATTGCGATGTAGACGGCAAGGACCGACGCGACACCTACCGCCGCATGGCCGACACCATACTGGCCGAAGTGCGCGCCGGCAAGACGGTGTGTGCGGCCTTCTACGGCCACCCCGGCATTTTTGCCTGCATCTCACACATGGCGATCAAGGATGCGCGGGCCGAGGGTTACAGCGCCGAGATGCTGCCCGGCATATCAGCAGAAGACTGCCTGGTGGCCGACCTGGGCATAGACCCCGGTCGCACCGGCATGCAGTCGATGGAGACCACGCAGTTCATGATTTATGAACGCAACATCGACCCCACGGCCATGCTGATCCTGTGGCAGCCCTCGCTGGCCGGAGAGCTGAGCCTGAAGCGTTTCGAGACCACGGCCGCGCGCATACAGGTTCTGGTAGACAAGCTGGCACGGCATTACCCGCTGGACCACACGGTGATCCTCTATGAGGCAGCCACCAGCCCGCTGGAGAAAACACGCATCGACAAAATTCAGCTGCGCGACCTGCCCACCGCCCACATGGTCAGCGCAACAACGCTGGTGATCCCCGCCGCCTTTGCCTTGAAGCGGGACGAGGGCATCATCGCCCAGCTCAATGCGCTGCCGGAGGCGCCCCTGCTGGAAACTGTTTAAGCCAAATTAGCCTGTAGCCCCCGCCCACTGGACTTATGTCGCTATATATTCAGGAGCGACTAAAGTTCAGAAAGTGGCCTTTATAGGCCTCCCCCGAGCTTTGTGTGGTACCCGCACGCTGCAGGTCCAGTGTGTAGCCCAGCGCTTGCATCTTGCGGCAAAAGCCGTTGCGGTTGCCCCTATCCGGGTCCAGCACGATGATGTTCACCGGGTCGGCGGAATGCTGGTGGATGAACTGCGACAGCGTCTCCGGCTGGTCCCGCTCGTACAACACGTCGCTGGCAATGATCAGATCAAACCGGCCCAGTGCCAGATTCTCGCGGCCCCAGTGACCCGTCTGGTATTTGAGGTGCGGCAGGTCGTTGCGCAACACGTTGTCGGCCAGAAAAGCCGCCGTCAGCGGGTGGCAATCGCTGGCGGTGATGTCGCCCAAGCGGCGGTGGATGACCAGGCTGGCCAGCGCCAGGCCGCAGCCAATCTCCAGTATGCGTTTGCCAGCAATGTCATGGGTTTGCATGGCATCGGCCAACATGCGTGCTGACGGCCACACCATGCCAAACAGCGGCCACGACGCGGACGAAATACCCGCAGCCAGCGCCGCGCCATCGGGGTCTGCATACTGCTGGCGGTTCAACAGCGAACGAATTTCAAAGTGGGTCGTGCCCAGCAAGTGGGTCTCGAACTTGACCTGGTAGCCTGGCATGGCGCAGCTCCTGAAAGCCAATGCTGTGTGGCGTGTGAGTAAAAATGCTTTTGCTCATCAGACACAACACTGGCAAGAGTGCGATGTGGGTGGACCGGGCACCGGGTGCGGGCTGTGCGGCCCGCGGGGCTAGTGTAACGGCGTGGGTCCGCTACTCCACCCGGTTCACGGCGTTGGGCTTAAAGCCCAGGTCAGCCGCCTTGCCCTTGCGGCCACGTGCGGCGCGGGCGTTGTTCAGGCTGCGGATCTCCAGCGTCTCTTCACGGTCTTTGCCACCACGGCCCACGCCGTTGATGCGGATGCTGCGCGTGTAAGCCGCTGCGCCGGCCAGCGTGTCCTTGGCTTCCAGGTCGATCAGCATCAGACCGCGGCCGCCGTTGGCCATGGCCTTGAGTTCGCTGATCTCGAAGGTCAGGATGCGACCACCGGTAGATGCGCAGGCCACATGGGTGGCCGCAGGCACCACGGTAGCGGGTGTGCCCGCCACGGTGACCTTGCCTTGTGCGCCCGCCACCAGGGACGGGCAGCACAGTGTCTCACCCTCGTTGACCGACACAAAGGCCTTGCCCGCCTTCTGGCGTGAGACCATGTTGTCTACAGTGGCCATAAAGCCATAACCGGCCGTGCTGCTGAGCAGCAACGTGGCGGCAGCCGGGCCGGCAAAGTAGTACAGCAACTGCGTGCCGCTCTCCAGTTCTAGCAGCGTGGTGACGGGCTGGCCATCGCCCCGGCCGCCCGGCAACAGCGACACGGCTACAGAGTAGACGCGGCCGTTCGACCCAAAGACCAGCAACGTGTCCACGCTGCGGCACTCAAAAGTACCGTACAGGTCGTCGCCCGCCTTGAAGGCAAACGACGTGGCCTCGTGACCATGGCCAGTGCGGGTGCGCACCCAGCCTTTTGCACTGATGACCACGGTGACAGGCTCGTCCACCACCTTGATCTCCAGCACGGCTTTTTTCTCGGCCTGGATCAGCGTACGGCGCGGGTCGGCGAAGGTCTTGGCATCGGCCTCGATCTCCTTGACCATCAGGCGGCGCAGCGCTGCGGGGTTGCCCAGAATTTCTTCCAGCTTGCCCTGTTCGGTGCGCAGCTCGGAGAGCTCTTGTTCGATCTTGATGGCTTCCAGACGGGCCAGTTGGCGCAGGCGGATGTCCAGAATATCGTCTGCTTGGCGCTCTGTGAGCTTGAAGCGCTCTATCAGTGCAGCCTTGGGCTCATCCGCCTGGCGGATGATGGCGATCACCTCGTCGATATTCAGCAAGACCAGTTGGCGGCCTTCCAGGATATGGATGCGCTCCAGCACCTTGGACAGGCGGTGCTGCGAGCGTCGCTGGATAGTGGTCTGGCGGAATTCAATCCACTCCAGCAGCATCTGGCGGAAGGATTTTTGTGTGGGCCGGCCGTCCAGACCAATCATGGTCAGGTTGATGGGCGCAGAGGTTTCCAGGCTGGTGTGGGCCAATAGCGCGGTGATCAGCTCTTGCTGCGAGATACGCGAGGTTTTGGGTTCGAACACCAGGCGCACAGCGGCGTCTTTGTTGGACTCGTCACGCACCACGTCCAGCACGGACAACACGCTGGCCTTGAGCTGGGTCTGGTCTTGCGACAGGGCTTTTTTGCCGGCCTTGACCTTGGGGTTGGTCAGCTCTTCAATTTCTTCGAGCACACGCTGGCTGCTGACGCCGGGTGGCAGCTCGGTCACCACCAGTTGCCACTGGCCGCGGGCCAGGTCTTCAATCTTCCAACGGGCGCGCACCTTGAGCGAGCCACGGCCAGTGCGGTAAGCATCGGCAATGTCGCTGGCGCTGCTGATGATCTGGCCGCCGCCGGGGTAATCCGGGCCAGGCACCAGGGCGGCCAAGGCGTCTTCGGTCAGTGTTGGGGTTTTGATCAGCGCCACGCAGGCGTCGGCGATCTCGCGCAGGTTGTGGCTGGGGATTTCGGTGGCCAGGCCAACTGCGATACCGCTGGCACCATTGAGCAGGCTGAACGGCAGGCGGGCGGGCAACTGGCGGGGTTCTTCGGTAGAGCCGTCGTAGTTGGGCTGAAAGTCCACCGTGCCCATGTCGATTTCATCCAGCAGCAGGCTGGTGATCTTGGCTAGGCGGGCTTCGGTGTACCGCATGGCGGCGGCGCCATCACCGTCTCGGCTGCCAAAGTTGCCCTGGCCGTCGATCAGCGGATAACGCTGCGAGAAGTCCTGCGCCATACGCACCAGCGCGTCATACGCGGCCTGGTCGCCGTGGGGATGGAAACGACCCAGGACATCCCCCACCACACGGGCGCTTTTGACGGGGCGGGCACCGGTGTTGCCGTTGGCCCCACCAAAACCCAGGCCCATGCGCGACATGGAATACAAAATGCGGCGCTGTACCGGCTTTTGGCCGTCACACACATCGGGCAATGCACGGCCCTTGACCACGCTCAACGCGTATTCCAGGTAGGCGCGTTGGGCGTAGGTGGCTAAATTGAGTTCGTCATCACCGCCATCACGGGGGGGCTCGGCTGTCAGGTCAAGAATGGCTTGGTCGGTCATGGGTGCTAGTTAATTCGACAATTCTGTAGAGGGCGTGACCAAGGGGCCGTGCCAGGTCTTTTTGGCTTGGGCATCACTGTCGTGTTTGCCTTTGAGTTCTTCCCAGCGCAAATTGACGTTGGCATTTGCAACGTGAAATTGGCTTTGCACTCTGGCTGCAGGCGCAGCGGCAGGCACGCCGTGGGCCTGTGGATTGAGGCGCTGGTAAAGGTGCATGACGGAACGCACATAGTTTTGCGTTTCCTTGTAATTGGGGATCCTGTTGCCGGCCCTCTGCACCGCACCTTCGCCCGCGTTGTAGGCGGCAACGGCCAGCTCCAGCTGGCCGGGGAACATCTTGATCAGGTCGCGCAGGTAGCGCGCACCGGTCTGGATATTGGTCTTGGGGTCGGTCAGCTTGGCGGATACAGTGCCGCGCTGGTCGTTGGCCAAACCGTAGCGTTCTGCGGTTGCCGGCATGACCTGCATCAGGCCGACCGCGCCCTTGGGCGACACCGCTGTGGGGTTGAACCGCGATTCGGTATGGATGACGGCTTGCAGCAGCGCCATATCCAGCTGATGGGCATCGGCCGCGGTGCGCAGGTGATCCTTGACGGCCATGAAGCCGGGAGACACTTCAATGGCCGCCACGCTCTTGGCCGAGAACTCGGTTGTGCGGGCTTCCATTTGCCCGCTGCCAACAAGCTCGGCGGTGTCCACGCTGGGCGCGGGTCTGCCGCGGAACATCAGTTGGTAACGTTTGTCCAACTGGCTGGACGCAAAATGTTTCACACCCTGTGCATCGGTATAGATCCACATGTCGGCGTGGGCCGCGTGGCTGGCCAGCAGCACCAGGCCGGCCAACAGGCTTTTCAGGGGAGCGGGCATCACACGTCCACCTCGACTGAGTCGCCGTGCAACTCCATCAGTTCGCGCCGGGCGGCGGCTTCGCCTTTGCCCATGAGTTTGGTGATCAGCGCCTCGGTATCACCAAAATTGATGGCGCCCAAGGTGACCGGCAACAAACGGCGGGTGTCGGGGTTGAGCGTGGTGTCCCACAACTGCTCGGCATTCATTTCGCCCAGACCCTTGAAGCGGCTGATGCTCCAGGCACCTTCACGCACGCCTTCTTTGCGCAATTTGTCGAGAATGGCGACCAACTCACCTTCATCCAGCGCATACGCCTTGGAAGCGGGCTTTTTGCCGCGTGCCGGTGCATCGACCCGGAACAGCGGTGGGCGGGCCACAAACACATGGCCAGTCTCGATCAGTTTGGGGAAGTGGCGGAAGAACAGCGTCAGCAGCAGCACCTGGATGTGGGAGCCGTCCACGTCCGCATCCGACAGGATACAAACCTTGCCATAACGCAGGCCGGTCATGTCGGGTGTGTCGTTGGGGCCATGGGGGTCGACACCGATGGCGACCGAGATGTCGTGGATTTCGGTGTTGCCAAAGAGGCGGTCGCGGTCCACTTCCCAGGTGTTTAACACCTTGCCGCGCAGGGGGAGGATGGCCTGGTTTTCCTTGTCACGGCCCATCTTGGCGCTGCCGCCGGCGGAATCGCCCTCGACCAGGAACACTTCGTTGTAGGCAATGTCTTTGCTTTCGCAATCGGTCAGTTTGCCGGGCAGCACGGCCACGCCCGAACTCTTGCGCTTTTCAACCTTTTGGCCGGCTTTTTGACGGCTTTGTGCGGCTTTGATCGCCAACTCCGCCAATTTCTTGCCGTAGTCCACATGTTGGTTGAGCCACAGCTCCAGCGCGGGGCGCACAAAACTGGAGACCAGACGCACTGCATCGCGGGAATTGAGTCGTTCTTTGATCTGGCCCTGGAACTGCGGGTCCAGCACCTTGGTGGACAACACATAGCTGGCCCGTGCAAACACGTCTTCGGGCATCAGCTTGACGCCCTTGGGTAATAGCGAATGCAGGTCGATGAAACTCTTGACGGCGGTGAACAGGCCGTCGCGCAGGCCGCTTTCATGCGTGCCACCGGCGCTGGTGGGGATCAGGTTGACATAACTTTCGCGCACCGGCTGGCCGTCTTCGGTAAAGGCGACGCACCAGGAAGCGCCCTCGCCTTCGGCAAAGTTGTCGCTTTGCGCATCGGCAAAACCTTCGCCTTCAAATAAAGGAATCACCGGGTCGCCATTGAGCGTTTGCGTCAGGTAGTCCCGCAGGCCGCCTTTGTACAACCAGGTCTGGGTTTCTTTGGTCTTTTCGATCAGCAGCGACACACTGACGCCGGGCATCAACACCGCCTTGCTGCGCAGCAGGTGGGTCAGCTCGGCCATCGGCAGCGCGGCGGACTCGAAGTATTTGGCATCGGGCCAGACACGTACCGTGGTGCCGGATTTGCGGTCACCCTCACCGGTTTTGCGCGCTTCCAGCGCTTGGGTGACGTCACCGTTTTCAAACACGATGGTGGCCACCTGGCCCTCACGGTAGGAAGTAGCCTCCAGCCGTTTGGCCAGGGCGTTGGTCACACTGACACCCACGCCGTGCAAGCCGCCGGAGAAGCTGTAGGCGCCGCCCTTGCCCTTGTCGAACTTGCCGCCGGCGTGCAGGCGGGTAAACACCAGCTCGATGACCGGCGCTTTTTCTTCGGGGTGCATGCCAAACGGAATGCCACGGCCATCGTCTTCCACGGCGATGGAGCCGTCTATATGAACGGTGACCTTGATCTTTTTACCGTAACCGCCCAGGGCCTCATCGGCCGCGTTGTCCAGTACTTCCTGGATGACGTGCAGCGGGTTATCGGTGCGGGTGTACATACCCGGACGTTGTTTGACGGGCTCCAGGCCTTTGAGGACCCGGATGGAACCTTCGG
>JAZKDY010000018.1:0-52708 GCA_040387325.1 Pseudomonadota bacterium
CCACCTGGTCTGTCGTCAACGATGCAACTTGACTGGTCTTGAGTGCAGCCACCTGATCGGTGCGCAGGGCCACCATTTGGTCCGTAGTCAGCGCTTTGCTTACTTGATTGGTTGTCAGAGCACCAACACCAGCAGTGGTCAGCGCAGCAATATCACGGGTCTCCAACGCCCCAAGTTGGTTGGTAGTCAAAGCGACTACCTGATCGGTTTTGAGAGCCGCCGTTTGATCGGTTCTCAAAGCAACTATCTGGTCAGTTGTCAACGCTGCTACATCGTTCGTAGTCAACGCAGCAATGAATTTGGTCTGCAGGGATGCGAACTGATCCGTAGTTAAGGCTCGAACCTGGTCGGTTGTGAGTACCAAATAGTCTGCCGTCGTCAGGCTATTGAGTTGGGTAGTTGTCAGCACAGCAATGTTCGCTGTGCTCATTCCCAGGAAAGGTGAGGCCATGAAAAGTTCTCCTACAAGATGCCGTACCCACGAGAGTTAGGTCAGCCCGGCACATTCACTAACGGAATACCAGTATCCAGTAACTATCGGCAAACTTTTTACAAAATTAAACAACTTGTCGGTGCCTTTTCCCGTTTTCGGGGTGCACTATTTCTGACGCATTGCGACAAAAATAAAGGGTAAACCCCTATTTTGGGATGGTGTAAATCAAGGTGCTTGAACTTGAAGGACTGGCTGCGATAAACACCCCGAAGGACCTGCACTTCAATGAATCCGGCCCTGCGTTTTAACCATACGATGCAACTTCCAGATGGTTCGGGGCGAAATTTGCGGCCCCATATCTTTCTAAAACTGCAACATGCCAAAACGTAAACAAGACCAGCACGCTGTTCCACGCTACTTCTCAAGCGAGATGTTGGTTCCCAAGTACGTGACCCAATTCCAATGCCTGGGTGGTGAATGCCCGGACACCTGTTGCGCTACATGGTCCATTGACATTGACAGAGAGACCTATGAACGCTACCGGCGCGAAACCCATCCTGCACTGAAGCCATTGATTCAACAGTACTTGGTGCAAGTGGACACCACTTCCGACGTCCGACACGGGAAACTGAACCTTCGACAACCCGACTCACATTGCGGCTTGCACTCCAGTGCGGGTTTATGCCCCGTTCAGCAACAACTGGGCGAAGACGCTTTGTCCGACACCTGCTATATATATCCACGGCATATCGTGCAGTTCGGAAATCGCTTTGAGCAAACCCTGACCCTCTCCTGCCCAGAAGCTGCGCGGCAGGCCCTGACTTTCGACGACGCATTTGAGTTTGTAAGTGCCGACTTCACTTCACGCCTTGCCACCACATCGGTGATCACACCGGTCCGCGGGTTTTCCGTTGAGTCTATGGACGAGGTTCGTATCTTCCTCATCCAGCTATTTCAAACCCCCAGCCTATCCAACACAGAGCGGCTAGTGACCGCGGGCTGGTTGTGTCAACAGATTGACAACCTGGCAGCTAACAAAACCCAGTCGGAAGTGAATACATTGTTGACGGAAATGACCGCAATGGTCGAAAGCGGCAACATCCATGCAATCGTGGCCCAACTCAACAAGCAGCAGGCAACCAGCGTGACGTTGTTTTCCATTTTGTTTGGCGTCAAATCCCCTCAGGAGGTTAGAGGAAACCAGCGTGACGTACTGGACAGGGTCCGCTCCGGGTTAGGCATCACGGCAGAGTTGCCCCTCACAGTGATTTCAGACAACTATGTCCGCGGGAGCGAACTCCTGGCAGGAGACGGTGGCGTGTGCGAAAAGTTGACGTCAAAGTATCTGCTCAACGACCTCATCCGGGAAGCCTTCCCCTGGACACGCACATCGGCGATGGAACACTACCGGAGACTGCTGACGCGCTATGGCATCTTGCGTCTCATGTTGGCAGGTGTAGCCGCCGAACGAAACACAGCTCTCGACGAAGCAACCATCGTACAAACCATCCAGGTTTTTTGCCGTATTTATCAGCACAACGCCGTCTTTTCCAAACGTGCGGAGAGCCTTCTGATCCAATCAGAGTGGACGCAATTGGACCGTCTCTACGCGCTATTAAACTGAATCAATGCAAATACGGCGGGTGATCTGCTGTCTTGGCATCCAATTGCTCCAGCCAAGGCTCCGCCAGATAACGGATTTGAGCATCGTTGCTCAAGATACGCTGCATGATCCTGGTTTTCTCGGTGCGCTGCTCGGGCAGAAGTTGCTCCGAATGGCTTCGCAACCGCAACTGTTCGATGAGCACCGCACAAACGCCCTCGCACCGCACCACCTGCTCCCAGTCCTGCGACTTTGCGGCGTCCAGCATTTTCAGACTGCTTTCCTCGATGGATTTGTAATAGTCAATCAGCATCTGTGACATCTCAAACTCCTGCGCGCACGGAGTACTGGGGAAGATTGGCCACTTCGGTTTTGATATCGGTCCAAGCCTGTGCCACTGGCTGAATCAATCGGATAACTTCGTCTATCTTGTTGACATCGTTGCGCAAATTCGCCTCCGTCAGCACTACGATGCAATAGTCATACAAGCCACGCAAATTCAGCGCCAACTCGCCACCCTTTTCATCGTTGAGGCCGGCTTTCAAACCTTCTTCAATCAGCCGGACCGCCCGAACAATCGCCTTGCCTTTTCCCGGGATGTCGCCAGCCTGCATCGAAAGCTTTGCTGCCCCGCAGGACTGCAGCAGCGCCTGGTATAGCAACCCCACCAGCTGGTGCGGATCTGCTCCAGCTACGGAAGTTTCTACCCCAACGGTTCTGTAAGCATTTGCGGAACGCATATTGACGGAGGTGTACATTTTGAGTCTCTGGTAGCTGCTGTGTAACTTAGTTATCGGCAGGCTTCCAATGAACTCAAGGGAACTATCAAGCTAAATTGGCAATTCTTCCAAGGCAATGGTTCACGGAGATAGACCGACTTTGCACCAGCCCGTGCAGAAATCTGGCCCTCTTGACAGCATTCTCTACAAAAGCGCTGCCTAATTCAAGAGCGCCATGGCCTGGCGGGCCTGTGGATGCAGGGGATCGAGACGAAGGCACTCCTCAAACATGACGCGCGCATCACCAGTTTGTTGGCGCAACACGGCACAGTAACCCAACCAATAGTAGATCGTGCCATTGTGTGATTCCTCTCGGGCGGCGTCAAATAACAGGTCCATGCCCGCATCAACAAACCCCTCGACCACCATGGCCTGGGCCCATCGCATGCGCAAATTCGGCCAAACGGCGTCTCCCAGCAAAGGCCCACGGCCAATGATGTGATCAACCTGTGATGTCCTTTGATACCTCAGCAACAACAAGATCCAGGCATCGATCTCGCGCGACAGCTCCGATGGCGACTGCGAATCGGCATCTGCCGAGCCCAAACTCCCCATTAGAAAGCGTATCACCCCCAGTGCAGTTTTTGCGCTGCTGGCATCCGCCGTTTGTACCATCCAGGCATCCCAAGCCCGACCCGCAGCCACAGGGTTGTCCAGTACGACATGGGTCCAACCCAAAGGCAACAAGGCCGCGGGCAGGCGATTCTCCACCAATAGCTCCAATGCCTGCGGCGCCCGGCCGGTGTCCAGGAACACCCGTGCCAGTAACAACGTCGCCTGCGGCTCGCTGGGCAGGGCCCGCAATACTGCCTCCGCGCGTTCAAAACGCGCCAATTTGTATAGACACCACCCGAGTTTGAGCGCGACATCGGACGCAGCCAAGCTGCGACGGCAGGCTTCCTCAAAAAGAGGCACGGCCTCATCGAGTGCGCCCCGATCCATGAGCAAAGCCCCTAGCTCGGCGTGGGCATTGGCATACTCCGCGGGCGCCTGCGCAGTTGCGATCCGCAGTTGCGCAAGGGCTTCGTCGCCACGTCCCAGATGGCGAAGAGCATGCCCCAGTCCCGTACGGGCGCCAAACCCCACTGCCGCAGGGTCAACCAGGAGCTGAAATGCAGATGCAGACTCACTTAGTGCGGCCCGAAAATCGTCAACAGCACCGGCAAATTGACCGGCGACGGCGCGTGCGCCTCCCCGCTGGTAGTGCAAATCAGGCGATGCAGGGAACAGCTTGAGCGCTTTATCCGCCATGTCAATGGCCTGTGCAACACGGCCACGCGACAGATGGACATTGATCGCCGCCAAATACAGATTGACAACATAGTGCTCTCCCCGCGCAACTGCCGGTCCGGCGTCCAGGAGTTCAAAGGCCGTGTGTGCCGCTTGCAGCATTCCATCCGGGTCAGTCTGGGCAATCGCCATGCCATAAACAAACCAGGAGAAAGGATCCTTGGGACGCGAATGTGTAACTTTGCGTGCGAGTCGGATATTGCGGTTCGCTTTGTCGCCACTGGCAACCACGGCGGCGATGTAGCCATCATGCTCCAGCCGCAAACAGGTGAGCGTGGAGGTCTGCACCTTGCCGGCGGCCACAGCTTCAAGCTGCTCATGAATTTCCCCGCGGTATCGCATGCCAGGCCGCGTGCACCTGAACAGGCGAAACACCATGGCCTTGGAGTAACTGCCATCATCATTGAGGCTTTGAATCGGCAAGCTGAACCCGTCCCATCGTGACTGCTGGAGCGCATTCGCAAGGTCGATCGGACTCTCGACCGTGCAGGTTTCATCGCCATCGAGCACCAGCACCCATTCGCGAGTGGTTTGGTCCAACGCAGCATTGCGGGCAGCAGAAAAGTCGTCACACCATGGAAAATGGCTGACACGCGCACCATGGGACAGCGCAATGGCGACAGTGGCATCTGTCGATCCGGTATCGACCACAACCATTTCACCAACCCAATCCTTGACCGATTCCAGGCAGCGATCCAGTGCGCGCGCTTCGTTCTTGACGATCATGCACAGACCTAATTTTTCACGCGGAAACTCCGGGGGGACATGAGATGTTGTCATGGAATCCGATCTGGTCAATGTGTGAAATTGTAGACAGGTACCGCAGGTTCGAAAGCCAAAGGTATGGCTTTGCAGGGTTCGACGGTATCATCGCCAACCAACGCCCACAGCCCCGTTGCCAAGCGGGAAACCGAGACACTACATGCGCTTCAAAGACCTGCTACGACCCGGTTCTGCCATGCAAATCATGGATGTGGGTGCTGCCTGCATCAATGAGCGCCCGGTCTACAGGCCCCTGCTGGACGAAGACCTGGGGCTGTTGAATGCCTTTGAAGGGGACACCCGCCAGACGGCCAGGATCCGGGAAACCTATGGGGACAAGGCACGTGTGTTCACGGATTTTCTGGCTGACGGCCAGGTTCACACGCTGTACATGACCCACGCCGACAGTGGCATGACCTCTCTCTTCAAGCCAAAGAGTGCTGCGTTGAAGTTCTTCAATCAATTTGAACACTTTGGCAAGGTGGAACGCACCGTACAGGTACAAACCACCCGGCTAGACGACGTGGCCGATGTGCCAGCGATCGACTTCCTCAAAATGGATGTCCAGGGCTCGGAACTTGCCGTGCTGATGCATGGGAAGAAAAGGCTTGCCCAGTGTGTCGCCATCCAGCTTGAAGTCTCCTACATTTGCCTCTACGAAGGCCAGCCCACGTTTGGCGAAATCGACGTCTGGATGCGGGCCAATGGTTATGTTCCCCATTGTTTCGTCGACGTAAAACGCTGGTCGATCGCCCCCACCATCAAGAACAACAATTTCAAGACTCCGTTCAATCAGTTGCTGGAGTCCGATATTGTCTATATCAAGGACCCGCTCAATCTGCCACTTTTGACCCATGCACAGCTGAAAAATCTGGCACTCATTGCCCACTACAGCCTGGCAAGTTATGACTTGTGCGTGTATGTTCTGCTGGAGTTGATCGCCCGCAAACAGCTTCCTGCCGCTGCGCATGGTCAGTACCTGGAACTCCTGGCCGGTGGCACGCCAATAGAAATGCCGACGCCGACCGCTGAAATGTCCAAAACCGAAGCAATTGACGACACTATGAATGCATCACCACTGTGGATACGTTTTGAGTCCTGTCCGCTATGTGGCAGCACAGAAACCGTTTTGCTGCGCAGCGACAGTTGCGAAAACTATCCGATCTGGCAACCAGGATTGCCCACCAAACTGGATTGGATGCACTGTGAAGCGTGCCAGCACATTTTCAGCCGCAATTACTTTACGGAGCAGGGCCTTTCGCTCCTGTTCAGCAAGGCACATCCGATGCAGGTTACCGGTTTAAATCTGGACCAGGAGCGGGCGCGCTGGGCGCCGACCGTCGAACGCATACAGGGCCACCTGCAGCAACAAGGCTGGATGGGCGACAGCATGGTGTGGCTGGATGTGGGTTGTGGCGCTGGTGGCCTGGTCATAACCGCTGCCGAGTACGGATTCAACGCCATTGGCCTTGATAGCCGCGTGCAAGCAGTGGAGCGTATCGAGGCATTGGGTTACAGCGCGGTGGTGGGCGATTTGATGGAGTTGCAAGTGACCGATCCGGTCATGGTGATGTCCTTGGCCGATGTGCTGGAACACGTGCCCTTCCCGCGGCAGGCGCTCAAGCAAGTGCATGCAGCACTCATGCCAGGAGGCCTGGTCATGATTTCCTGCCCCAACCTGGACAGTGGATCCTGGCGCAAAGCCAATGCCGATGGCGTCAACCCTTACTGGAGCGAGTTGGAGCACCACCACAACTTCAGTCGCGCATCCCTGATGCGTCTGCTCGCAGAGGAAGGGTTCATTCCCATCGACTACAGCATCAGCACGCGCTACAAGTCCTGCATGGAGGTTATAGCGCGGCGTGCCTGATGCCTTGTACGGCCAAGGCGCGGTACTTTCGGGCCTCGTCGGCTCGCCCCATACCTTCGTAAATAACGGAGAGATTGGTTGATGCCAGGTGGCTGCCGCGCCCCTGCACCGCTCCTTCCAAGTCGGGTCGCTCACCAATCTCCAGGCACCGCAGCCAACTGGACTCCACCATGGGCATGAGGCTTTCGGCACGCTCGGGTTCCTCGCAGGCCCAATCCAGCAAAAGGTCACCAACCGTGAACCAGAAGTCCGGAGAGTCTTGCCACAACGCCATACGGGACTCAGCCAACTCGACAGCCTGCGCATGCTGGCGGGTCTTCTTCAACGCAAAAAGCCAACGCAGGAGCAGGTCGTGCGCAATGGTGAGTCCTGGCGACAATACCCGATCCGCCTGGCCGAAATACTGGGCGGCGAGTTCAAATCGCTGGTAAACAGAATGGTCTTTGCCAAGCTGGTACAGCATGTAACCATCGCCCGGAGCATCTACGAGCGAGCGAGCAAGTAATGCAGAATTCCGACCATCCTTGGCCCTGAGCGCCGCAGGTGTGTAGCCAGTGTGGTCAAGATGAACGTCCAGCTTGCGAACATTCAGGCTGTGTTGCGGTTGCTCATGGATGCGCCCACTGTAGCGAACGCCTCGTGGTAGCACACGCGATATCCAACTCGAAGCGAACCCCTTGGATTCGGCCATCTCAAAATAGTTGTCCTGCCGAATGGACCCTACAAAGTCCGGGCTGAGTCCTCGCAATTTTGCAATCGCCCCGCCGCCAGTCGACAGAATTTCATCGGCATCCAGCACTACGTTCCAGTCCGCATCGGCCCAGTCGAGTGAACAGTTGCGTGCCGCTGCGAAATCGTCTATCCAGGTAAAAGATTCCACCCGTGCGCCGGCTTGCCGTGCAATGCTCACGGTGTCGTCAACAGACCCCGTATCCAGCACGAGCATTTGATCCACCCATGGGCGGACGCTGCTCAGACAATTTTGGATGCAAGCCGCTTCGTTGCGAACAATCATTACAGCCGAAACGGAGTACTTGCCCATTCAACTGGTCTTGTTCCATTGGGCCAATTGTGCAGTTACATACGAGCTCAGGCTGCTCATTTTGGCCATCTGTGCGTCAAGCGCCGAGTATTGAGCACGCAATCGCGTTTCAACCCTTGCTGCCCGCTCCGTAACCCTGTCCTGCTCATCCCCATTGCGCGAGATGGCTCCCTGCAAGGCAGTTGACTTGTTGCTGACCCTGCCGTCGGCAGCCAGTAGACCCGTGGCCAGGTCTCGCAGCTTCAACCCAAATCCGTTGGTCGCCGTGTTGGAATTGTTCGTCGTAAACAGCTTCTGCAGGTTCGCGGTATCTCCCATCGCTGTTGCCAGCTTGGCAGTATTCAGCTTCAATGATCCATCCGTCTGTTGCTCCAGCCCCACCTCGGACAATCGCGCATAGGTTGAACCGGTACTGGCCGAGCCTATGACTTTTCGCATCAGGGCCTGCAGCCCAACGGTGGTCGAATCCCCCTGCAACGCACCCGACCGGCCTCCCTGTACATACTTGGTGGAATCGGTCAGCGTCTTGTTTAGCGCAGAGTAGGCATCCGCAAAGGTCTGTATATTCTTCTGCAATGCCACCTTATCCTGTGCCACCGTAATTTGCACTGGGGAGCCAACTGCGGTGGTCTGCGCCAAATTGAGCGTCACTCCCGGTACCAGATTTGAAACCGTATTGGTGGCGGACTCCACCGCTACACCGTTGATCTTGAGGGTGGCATTCAGGCCCACTTGGCTTGATTCCATGCCGGCCGCCGATTCCGAAACATTTCCCAATGTCGTGAACGACAGGCTGTCCAAGGCGGCAAATCCACCATTTGAAGCAATGGAGAAACCCGCGTCACTTCCCGAGGTTGTGGACTGGAAGGACAGACGCTCGGTATTGCCGATCTTCAGGACCGTGGCCTTGACGCCAGCATTGGCTGCATTGATTGCATTGGCAATCGTCGAGTAGGTATCCGATTCATTGACATTCACGACAATCGCCGCCCCAGCACCAGCGACGAAGGGCCCCGCTCCAGCTGGGCCCCAACTGCCGAGCTGAATGCTCAGTTGCCCCGTACCTGCGCCAGCGCCGAGTGAAGAACCGGCGGCTACCGTTCTGGATGCCGTCGTCTGCGACCGTGCCAACCGGGTGATGTCCAGGCCAAACGACGTTGCAGTGGCGGTAGCATCCACACTCACCGTGGCAGCCGAAGTATTGGATGACGTTGCCGCCTGGCTGGCCCAACTGGTGGCGGATGCCAGGGCAGCCGCAGCATCCTTGAGCGCAGACACCTGCGACTTGATGGTCCCGTACAACGACAGCTGGCTCTGCAGGGTTGTCGCCTTGGTCTGCAAAGCCTGCAAAGGTTGCTTCTCGATGGCGACCAATTGCGTAACGATGCTGTTGACATCCAGCCCGCTACCTACTCCAGGTGATGAAATTGCCATTGCGGCCTCCTATTCCCAGTTTATAGCGCCCTATCGGCAATTACAAAACGCAGAAAAGCGGCGTTGGCCCGTGCCAAACGCCGCAGCAAAAGGCTGGGGGCCCTCACCCCCACCTTTGCGACTAGCTTTACCGCAGCAAGGCCAGCACACCGCTAGGACCCTGGTTCGCCTGCGCGACCATCGCCGTTCCAGCCTGTTGCAGGACCTGGGATCGGGTCAGGTTTGCCGTTTCCATCGCATAGTCCGCATCCACGATGCGCCCGCGTGCTGCGGCAGAGTTTTCTGCACCGACCCGCAAATTCGAGATGACTGTCTCGAACCGGTTCTGCGAAGCACCCCAGGTAGCGCGCAAGGTTGTAACGGCAGCGATATCCACGTCCAACTTGGCAAGTTCGGCATTGGCCGTCACCGATGTTGTGCCCAGTGTGGTCGAAGTGCCAGTGTAGGTTGCACCTGCGACGGCAATCTGATCTCCCGTATTGGCTCCAACCTGGAAGGTAAATGTGGTGGCGGCGATAACGGCTGTGCTGTTGAACAGCGTGGCCGTGGTCACCCGTGTATTTTCTGCGGCGAGCAGTGCGAACTCCTGCTCCAGAGACGCAATATCTGCCGTAGTGTTGGTGCCGTTGGACGCCTGCACTGCCAATTCACGCATACGCTGCAGATTGTTCGAGATCGCACCGAGCGCGCCTTCTGCCGTTGCGGCCAGAGAAATCGCGTCATTGGCATTGCGAATGGCCACATTCATGCCACGCGTTTGCGCATCCATGCGCTCGGCAATGGCCAGTCCGGCAGCATCGTCCTTGGCTCCATTGACACGCATGCCGGACGACAGGCGCTCCATGGATATGGCCAAACTGGTAGAAGACCTCGCCAGGTTGCGCTGCGCATTGATAGAAGTGGTGTTGGTGTTGATAGTTGACATTTGATTCTCCTAAAGATCGTTACAACCAGGCATCTCTGCCCTTTTCATAGCCAACCCCGAGGTTGGTCGCCATGACCGGAGCATCTACTTAGACGCCTTCTGGTCGACGAGTCCGTAAAGCAGAACCCGTTGGATTTGTTTTCGGTCGCTTTGGCCCAGGACTTAAGGATTAATTGCCAAAAACGTGCCCAGAGCACTGGAAATGGCTTGGTTTTACCGGTTTTATCGGGGAAATGAAAAATTCAAGTTTCTCCACAATTTGCTGACCGTGTAGCCAAGTCGGCGAGTGAGCTGACTCCAACCGGGAATTACCCCGGGCTTAACAGCTTTAAAGGAGCTCCTTATGTCAAGTACCATCAACACCAATGTTGCATCGCTCAACGCGCAGCGCAATCTGTCGACTTCGTCAACGTCACTCACAACGTCCATGCAGCGCCTGTCCTCCGGGCTGCGCGTGAACAGCGCCAAGGACGATGCTGCCGGACTGGCCATTGCCGAGCGCATGGATACGCAGACCCGAGGCATGAATGTTGCCATTCGCAATGCCAATGACGCGATATCCATGGCGCAAACCGCAGAAGGTGCGCTCGGCGCCATCACCAGCAACCTGCAGCGTATGCGGGAACTGGCTGTGCAGGCTGCCAACGGCACCAACACCACGACAGATATCGCTTCCCTGGACCAGGAATACCTGCTGCTGAAGGAAGAAAACGACCGGGTCATTGCTTCGACTGCTTTCAACAGCGTGCCACTGCTGAGCGCTGCCGTCCTGGCCCAGTTCCAGGTCGGCGCCAACACGGCCGATGTGATCATTGTTAATGCCGGTCAAGCCACCCAAACCGCCACAACACTGGGCACGACCAATGCGACCGCATCGGCCGAGTTGGCAATTCTCGATGCCGACCTCATGACGATGACCAGCATCCGCGCGACCTGGGGCGCCTCGCAGAACCGCTTTGAACAGGTTATTGCCAACCTGCGTGTGGCGGCTGAAAATTCTGCCGCATCCCGTGGCCGCATCATGGACGCAGACTACGCAAAAGAGACCGCCAATCTTTCCCGGGCAACCGTACTGCAACAGGCTGGTACGGCGATGGTGGCGCAGGCCAACCAGATGCCACAAAGCGTGCTGGCTCTTCTGCGCCAGTAGAACACCCGGCTTTGTCACTCCCCCGACATCGCAAGTGCCGGAGCGGGAGACTGTCGGCCCTTTCACGCCCTCATATATATAGAGCGCGTGTGCAATGCGATCTGCATCTGCTGGCACGCTCAAGTAGCGACAGCAACTGCCGATATACACCTTAGGTACTCGACGAAATTGACTCTCCGCACGCTACACGGTACAGCGCTGCAGGGCGCGATGTTTCGCCCCATTTTCCTACGCCTTGTAGGGCATCTTCCTACATGGATTCCGCGCTTCCACTACAACCGGATTAGCCGTTATCTGATTTAAGTTTCTGGCACTCCAGCCCAGAATTGGCTCCATGGTGATTCACACGAATTGCCGCTCATACCAGGAGCCAGAAATGACCAACGAACAGCTGTTGAACGAAATCCGCGAAGCCAACATGACCTACTTGATGTTGGCGCAAAACCTGATTCGCCAGGACAAACCCGAAGCCCTGTTCCGCCTGGGCATGTCGGAAGAGTCGGCCGACCTGATTGGCGCGCTGTCACCTGCCCAGATCATGAAGATTGCCTCAGGCAACATGCTGCTGTGCCGTTTCCGTGTGGATGACGACATGGTGTGGAATCTGCTGACCAACCATTCCGTCAACAAAGTCGACAACGACGCAACCACCAAGCTGCATGCCAGCATCCTGATGGCCGGCCGTTACGCCGAGACCATGTAAGACCCGTCACACCCATTTCTCCCGGAGCACCCCATGGCCACCAAAAGCGTTTTGAACGATTCCAAGCAAGTCGAGCGTGCTGTTGCACTCATCCAGTTGGGCGCGCGCCTTCAGGTACTGGAAAGCGAGACCGATCTTTCTTACGAACGCCTGTTGCGCCTGTACAAAGAGGTAGCGGGTCGCTCACCCAGCAAGGGGCAGCTCCCGTTTTCCACCGAGTGGTTTCTGACCTGGCAGCCCAACATCCACGCCTCGTTGTTCCAGAACACCTATGAATACCTGACCAAGGTGTGCGCCATGGACGACATAGACGCCATCATGAAGGCCTACCGCTTGTACAGCGAACAAATAACAGCCTGCGCGGTGGAGCCACTGTTGTCCGTGACGCGGGCCTGGCGCCTGGTCAAGTTCATTGACAACAACATGCTGTCCATGACCAAGTGCTGCAAATGCGGCGGACACTTCGTCAGCGAAGCCTACGAAAACAGCCGCCACTTCGAGTGCGGTCTGTGCACACCACCAGCACGGGCCGGCAAAGGTTCAGCAGCCGGCGGAATACTCTTGCACTAGTTGCTACAAAATACATAGCGCATTATCCTGTTTGGACGGGGGCTGGAGGCCGATTCTTCATATGAACCTCCTCTTGCATCCCTTTGCGGACGGTGCGCTGGCGCCTACGCGCAAATTTCTCAAGCACTGTGCAATGGCGCCGATATGATAGTGACAGGCCATCAAAAGCCAGTCTGTTCAACCCTTGAAGCCTCAGGCTTCCCTGTCACAATGCGCCTATGCTTGTAATCGTCGGCTGGCTTGTCATTCTGGTGTGCGTCTTTGGCGTGTACATCGTTCACGGTGGAAACATCATGGTGATTTTGAAGGCGCTGCCGTTCGAAATGATCACGATTGGTGGCGCCACGCTCGGCGCTTTTGTGGCCAACAACCAGATGAAGGTCATCAAAGCCACATTGAAGGGCCTGGGAGAATGCTTCAAAGGCAGCAAGTACACCAAAGCCCGTTATATGGAGCTCATGGCCTTGTTGTTTGACATCCTCCAGAAGGCCAGGAAAGAAGGCCTGATGGCCATCGAGAAGGATGTCGAAGAGCCACACGAATCCGAGCTGTTCAAAAAATACCCCACCGTCGGCCATGACCACCACGTCGTGGAGTTCATCACCGACTACCTGCGCATGATGGTTTCCGGTAACCTGAACGCACACGAGATCGAATCCTTGATGGATAACGAAATCGACACCCACCACCATGAGGCGCACGCCGCGGTTGCGGCCATCCAGCGCATCGCAGGCGGACTGCCAGCGTTTGGTATCGTCGCCGCTGTGCTGGGGGTGGTCAATACCATGGGCTCGGTTGGCCAACCTCCCGCCGTGTTGGGCGGCATGATCGGCTCTGCGCTGGTAGGAACATTTTTGGGAATCTTGCTCGCTTACGCGTTTGCAGAACCCTTGGCCGGCGTGCTCGAGCAAAAAGTGGACGAGAGCGGCAAGGAACTGCAATGTATAAAGACCACGCTGCTGGCGAGCATGCAGGGCTACAACCCTTCTACCGCCATTGAATTTGGTCGAAAAGTTCTTTACTCCACAGAGCGCCCCACGTTTGTCGAACTGGAGAGTTATGTGAAGGGCAAGAAGTAAGACCATGGACACCTGAGCATGGCCGGAGACGCCAAAAAGCTGCAGCCCATCATCATCAAGCGGGTCAAAAAAGGGGGCCACGCTGCGCACGGTGGCGCCTGGAAAATTGCCTACGCTGATTTTGTAACGGCCATGATGGCTTTTTTCCTGCTCATGTGGCTGTTGGGCAGTACCTCAGAAGGTGACAAAAAGGGCATCTCGGACTATTTCCAGTCGCCCATGAAAGTGGCGCTGCAAGGCGGCAGCGGGGCGGGCGCCAGCAGCAGCGTGATCAACGGCGGCGGCAGTGACCTGACCCAAAGTACTGGACAGGCCAGACGCGGTGACGGCGCAGACAAACGAGCCAAGAAGATGTCGGGGGAGCTGAAGAAAGTCGAAATCGCCAAGCGTGACGCAAAAATGCTGGCAGAAATCAGCGCCAAAATCGCCGCCGCCATTTCCAACAACCCAAAAATGGCGGAATTCGCCTCGCAGATCCGCCTGGAGATCACGCCGGACGGCCTGCTCATACAAATTGTGGATGACCAAAAACGCCCCATGTTTGACAGCGGCAGCGCTGTACTGAAGCCCTATATGCGGGACATCTTGCGGGAAATTGGCGCTGCATTGCTGGACGTGGAAAACAAGATCAGCCTGGACGGCCACACGGACCGCAGCACCTATGGCAATGCCGGACGCGGGTACAGCAACTGGGAGCTGTCCGCCGACCGGGCCAATGCATCACGCCGGGAGTTGGCAAACGCTGGCATGCCCGAAGACAAGTTGGCGCGCGTAGTCGGAATGGCTTCGAGCCTGCTACTGGATCCAGCCGATCCGCTGAGCCCCAGCAATCGCCGCATCAGCATTTTGGTAATGACCAAAGACGCAGAGGAACGGCTTCTGGGCGGCCTGCGTGTCACTGCAGATACCGGGGTCGAAGTTGAAGCACAGTAGCCCGCCCCCGGCTCGCTCACCCAGTCCATTGATTCCATGCAAAATTCGGTGATACTTAGCAATATGCAATATTCACCCGGGAAAGGGTAATCCATGTCCAAAGAACTGCGATTTCTAGTCGTCGATGATTTCTCCACCATGCGCCGCATCGTGCGCAACCTGCTTAAAGAGAGCGGCTTTGTTGACGCGGATGAGGCGGAAGACGGCGTGGTGGCCCTGCAGAAGCTTCGCAGCTCCACTTTTGACTTTGTCGTCAGTGACATCAATATGCCCAATATGAACGGGTTTCAATTGTTGGGCGAGATCAAGAAGGACGACAAGCTCAAGCATATTCCCGTGCTCATGGTGACTGCAGAAGCCCGAAAGGAAGATATCGTACTGGCGGCACAACAAGGCGCAGCCGGTTATATCGTCAAACCTTTCACCAAGGCAACGCTGGAAGACAAGGTCAACCACATCCTGACCAAAACCGGCCTGAAATAGGCGGAAAACCCGGGGCGCCTGACGCCCCCGGGATAAGCAGGCATATCTGCCCGCTTATTGGCCTTTAGTTTCAAAGGTCCCTTACGACAATGGTGGCAACTATAGAGCTCCACCATGGAACAAGGCAGTCAAGATCGCAACCTACCGGCTACCGAGCGCAAGCTTAAAAAGGCACGGGATGACGGTCAGGTCGGTCGCTCCGAAGACCTGTCGCACCTTGCCGTATTAGGCGCTGGCGCTGTCAGCGTCATGGTTCTTGCACCACTGCTGTTTGATCGCTTGCAACAGAACTTGGGCAAGCAGATGTCCTTCGATTCAGCGACCATCAAGCAGACCGGCAGCATGCTGATACGACTGGGGGACGCAACCAGCATCGGTATTGCGGGATGCGCCGCCTTCGCGGCTATCATCACCACCGCCGCAATTGTTGCAGCCGTAGCTTCGGGAGGCTGGGTCAACAGCCTGAAACCCCTGATGCCAGACTTCAGCCGGCTCAACCCACTGTCCGGCTTTGGCAAGCTGTTTGCCAAGAAGAAAGTGCTGAACGTGCTGAAGATGGCGCTGATGACCAGCATCCTGTTTGCGATTGCAGGCATGTTCCTCAGTTCGGGTTTTCAAACTGTTTCCGCCCTGATCCTCCAGCCTTCGAGTTCGGCCATTCGGCATCTGACGGAGTGGCTAACCAGCGGCATGGGTCTTTTGCTGCTGGTGGTGTTGATGGCTGCGCTGATAGACGTCCCCTTGCAGGCTTTTCTGCACAAGGGTGAAATGAAAATGTCCCACCAGGAGGTAAAGCAGGAGGGGAAAGAGTCCGACGGCAATCCCCATATCAAAGCCAAGATCCGCCAGAAACAGCGTGAAATGGCCCAGAAAAACAGCGTCAATGCGGTCCCCAAGGCTGACTTTGTCGTGATGAACCCGACCCACTTTGCGGTCGCTATCCGTTATGACGAGAAGACCATGGCCGCGCCACAGGTCATCTCCAAAGGTGCAGACTTGTTGGCCATGAAGATCCGCGATGTGGCCAAGCATCACGCTATTCCAGTCCTGCAATCCCCCATGCTGGCCCGTGCCTTGTACGCCAACGCAGAGCTGGACCAGGATATCCCGTCCAGTCTGTACACGGCGGTAGCGCAGGTGCTGGCCTACGTCTACCGGTTGCGTGCGGCCCTGCGGGGCGATGGCCCCAGCCCAGGCGAGCTCAACCATCCCTTTGTTCCACCCGATCTTGATCCACTGACCAAGACCATCAAGGCGGCACACGCATGAACACGTACACCAAGTCCCTGAAGCAGTGGTTCGGGACCAATTCAACACTTATACAAGGTGCCTCTGCACCCATGCTGGTGGTGGCCATCCTGGCCATGATGGTGCTGCCCCTGCCGCCCATGTTGCTGGACGTGTTCTTCACGATCAACATTGCCGTCGCGCTGATGGTCATGATGGTGGCTGCCTACATGATCCGGCCGTTGGACTTTTCCGCCTTTCCATCGGTTCTGCTGCTTACTACGCTGATGCGGCTGTCGCTCAACGTCGCTTCCACCCGGGTGGTGCTGCTGGAAGGCCATACCGGCCCGGGCGCCGCAGGAGCGGTGATCGAGGCCTTCGGCCACTTTCTGATTGGTGGCAACTTCGCCGTGGGCCTGATCGTCTTTGCCATCCTGGTGGTCATCAACTTCGTTGTGGTGACCAAGGGTGCTGAACGTATCGCCGAGGTCTCCGCCCGATTCACGCTGGATGCCATGCCAGGCAAACAAATGGCGGTTGACGCCGACCTGAACGCAGGCCTGATCGACGAGAAAGAGGCGAAACGCCGGCGTGCAGAAGTGGGAGAGGAAGCGGAGTTCTTTGGCTCCATGGATGGTGCTTCCAAGTTTGTGCGCGGTGATGCCATCGCCGGCATTCTGATTCTGCTGATCAACATCTTTGGTGGCTTTGCCATCGGCATCCTGCAACACAACCTGACTGCAACACAGGCCGCCAACAGCTACATCTTGCTGGCTGTTGGTGATGCCCTGGTCGCACAAATCCCTGGGCTGCTGATCTCAGTTGCAGCCGCCATGGTGGTATCCCGTGTAGGCAAAGACAACGACATCGGCAAACAAATCGTGGGGCAGATGTTTGTCTCTCCCAAGGTGTTGGGTATCACCGCTGTCATCATGTTCATCCTGGGTGTCATCCCCAACATGCCCCACTTCGTGTTTCTGACCATTTCCGCGGTGCTGGCCTATGGCGCCTGGGTACTGGCGCACAAACCACCACCCGTCGATCCCCAGGCCCAGGTTGCACCCGTTGCGACCGACGGAGAAGCATCGTGGGACGACCTGCAACCCGTGGACCAATTGGGGCTGGAACTGGGCTACCGCCTCATCGCGCTGGTCGACAAGACCCGCCAGGGTGACCTGCTGACGCGCATCAAGGGCGTGCGCCGCAAGTTTGCGCAAGAGGTCGGTTTTCTGCCTCCCCCAGTCCACGTGCGGGACAACCTGGAACTCAAACCCAGCGGATATCGCATCACGTTGCGTGGTGTCATCGTGGGCGAAGGCGAGGCCTTTCCCGGAATGTACCTTGCCATCAATCCCGGGGGTATCACCACGCCGTTGATTGGCACTGCCACCACGGACCCCGCATTTGGACTTCCGGCGCACTGGATTGATGAGCAGCAAAAGGAAACGGCGCAAATGGTCGGGTTTACCGTGGTTGATTCCGAGACTGTGATGGCCACCCATTTGTCACACTTGATGCAGGTTCAGGCCTCCAAATTACTCAGCCGAACAGAGACCCAACAACTCGTGGAACACGTTGCCAAACTGGCCCCCAAACTGATTGAAGAAGTAGTCCCAAAAATGGTTTCCGTCGCCGTCTTTCAGAAAGTCCTGCAACTGCTGCTGGATGAATCGGTGCATATCCGGGATATACGTACGATCATCGAATCGATTGCAGAGCACGCCAGCACAACCGCTGACCCCGCGGAGCTGGCCAAGCGGGTCCGCGTGGCTTTGTCTCCGGCCATTGTTCAGCAAATTTACGGCCCGACCCGAGAGCTCAATGTCATTGCCATTGACCCCGGGCTGGAGCGCCTGCTGGTGCAAGCACTGGGCAATGCAGCAGGTCCGGCGCTGGACCCCGGGGTTGCCGACATGCTGACCCGCAGTGCCGCCGAAACCGCCATGAAACAGGAAGAAGTGGGTGTGCCAGCCTGTCTATTGGTTCCAGACCAGATCCGCAGTGCCATTGCACGTTTGGTACGCCGCGTGGCACCCCGCCTGCAGGTACTGGCACACAGCGAAATTCCTGAAACCCACACCATCCGCATTGGTCCGATTCTCAGAGGCGCAACACCATGAACATACAACGCTTTACCGCACCCACCTCTCGCGAAGCCCTGGCCAAAGCACGCATGGCCTTTGGAGATGGCACCCTGATCCTGTCCAACCGACCCACTGAAAACGGGGTGGAGGTGGTTGCGACTGCGGAAGATACATTGGCCGCACTGGATCAAATGCCCGGCAACGCTATCCCCAAGGCTGCCGGCGGTACAGTGCGCAGCACGAAGTCCGCGCAACCAGACGCTGTGACCAGGGTCGAAGACGACGCCGCACAGCTGAGTATGAGCACCCTGTCTTTCCAGGACTACGTGCGCGAACGCATGCTGCGCAAGCGCCACGAGACCGGCAGCGGTCATAACGCGGAGATTTTTGCCCAGGACACCAGCCCTGAGCGACCCCGCGCCGCCCCGGCAGAACGCCCCGTGGTCAGGAAAGAGGTCGTTCGCAAGCCACAAACCCAGGTTCCATCGGGCGGCGCCATGCCACAAGGGATTGTGGATGAGTTGCACGCCATGAAAGAGATGATGGAGGACCGGTTCAACACCCTGGCCTGGCTGGGGCAGGCGCGCCAGAATCCCATTCAGGCCAATCTGATGCTCAAGCTCATCCGCTCGGGTTATTCCCCGAATCTGGCACGGACCATTCTGGAGAGGATGCCGGAAGAAATGAGCGCGTCCGAATCAGTCCATTGGGTTATGGACGTACTGGAACGCAATCTGCGAACCGATGCCGAAGGCAGCTCCCTGCACGAGGAGGGCGGCGTATTCGCGTTGATCGGCGCAACCGGAGTAGGCAAAACCACAACAACCGCCAAACTGGCCGGCTTGTGCGCACGGGCCCACGGCGCTGCAAGCGTGGGGCTGATCACGCTGGACACCTACCGCGTAGGCGCCCACGAACAGTTGCGTGCCTACGGAAAAATGCTCGGCGTTGTAGCACATTTGGCACACGACAGGGTCGCACTCCAGGACTTGTTGGGGCTGCTTTCCAGCAAGAAGATGGTTTTGATCGACACCACAGGTCTGGCCCCGCGAGACCCCCGCAAGCATGAACTGATGGAACTCCTGGATTTACCCGGCGTGAAACGCCTGTTGGTATTAAACGCTGGAAGCCACGGAGACACCCTGGACGAAGCCGTGTCTGCCTTCAAATCATCAGGTACACAACAGGCGATTTTTTCCAAAACCGACGAAGCGGTAAAGCTGGGCCCCGCCATCGACGCGGCCATCCGCAACCAATTGCTACTTCGCGGCATTACAACTGGCCAGCGGGTACCCGAGGACTGGGAAGCTGCAAGCGCCTCCAAGCTGGTCCGCCAATCCATGCGCACCGTGGGAATCTCTGCCTACGACCCCAAAGTCAGCGACTTGGGCTTCTATTTTGGGCAACCATCCGCCCAGTCTCTGGCCAAGGGGCGCATGGATGCTTGAGCACCATGCCAACCAGGCATCCGGCCTGCTCGGTCTGGGCTGCCAGTCGGGGCCACGGCTGATTGCCATGGTCAGCCACGGTGACGAGCGGGCTGAATTGCCTTTGTTATGGCAACTTTGCCTCTCCCTGGTCAATTTCGGCTACTCCATCACGGTTTTGGATGCCACGATGGCCGAGTCCGAAGCCAACCCTGGACTGGAGCAGCTTTTGGGGAATACCCATTGGCGGGATGCCGCCGTCCACGACACGCCGGCCTGGGCAGTGATTCCCTCCGCCATCGGCATTGAGACCCTGTCCGCGGCCCACTCAGATAACTCCCGCAGCCTTGACCAACTGTGCCACTTGCTCCCGCCAGAGGGCGTCGTGGTGCTGTACTGCAAGGTCGAGTGGATGACCCCGCTGATCAGCGACTGGCATATGGAACCTCTACTGGCAGTTTCACCCCTGAAGTCGTCACTGTTAACCAGTTACATGGCACTCAAACGAATGTTGATTACTGGCACACTTAAGCCTACCATCATCAACATGATGCATGACGCCAATCTGCGCCCATCCCCATCTGCACTGTCCCCCTCCGCAGGATTGGATGCCTGCGCAAGACGGTTTTTGGGTTACGACTGCAAAACCCTGAACATCCGGGAACAAGTTGGTGGGTCCGAACCCTGTGCAGAAGTAAAAAGCCTCGCGCTGCGTTTGCTTGAAAATTCTGTGACACTGGGGACTCAACCTGCGTCCCGCGGAACCGGACGCAGATTGCACCCAGTACGCTACTTTGACCAATTTGCGGAGGGACATTGATGTACACCGAAAAGGGTCAGCTGGATCGCTCCGCGATGATCAAACAGTACCAGCCACTGGTGCGCAGACTGGCGCACTACATGATGGCCAAACTGCCGGCCAGTGTGGAAGTGGACGACCTGATCCAGGTAGGGCTGATAGGGCTGGCTGATGCGCTGTCGCGCTACGAGGCATCCCAGGGCGTGCAATTTGAAACATTTGCAACACAACGCATTCGCGGCGCCATGCTGGACGAGCTGCGCGGTAATGACTGGATGTCCCGTGGTTCGCGAAAAAGCCAGAAAGAGATCGAGACCACCATGCGTCGCCTCGAGCACCGTCTGGGCCGTAGCCCCATCGAATCCGAAATTGCCACCGAAATGGGCATGAGCCTGGTGGACTACCAAAGCCTGCTCGGCAAAGTGCGCGGCACGCAACTGGTGTACCTGGAAGACATGGCACGCAACGGCGAGGAAGACGACAGTTTTCTGGACCGCCATGTTGCGGACAGTGAAGCCGATCCCATGAACATGCTGCGCGACCACCGCCTGCGCGAGTCACTGGTCGCTGCAATCAAAAGCCTGCCTGAGCGTGAGCAGTACATCATGAGCATGTACTACGAGCAGGACATGAACCTCAAGGAAATTGCCGCCGTACTGGATGTGACCGAATCCCGGATCTGCCAGCTGCACAGCCAGTCCATTGCCCGTCTGCGGGCAAAAATGCGTTCACACTAATTGGGTTTTCCGCACACTCCCCACCGCGGTGGGTGGGGGTAGTCTCATGCTGCCAGGACCGAAAATGCGCCGGACTGGCGCACGGGTTGACCATACGCACCACCTCCGGCATAGGTCGCCTTGTCACGGGTAGCAGGCACCACAATTTCAAGCGCCCGCTCTACGTAGGCCATGTGGCGCAACAGGCTCTCGCGCAGGCTGGCAACGCCACTGGCAAGGACCTTGATCCGTTGCATGCGGTGCGGTGATTTGATTTCGGTATGGCCCAAACCCTCCACCATCTGCGCCATTTCAACCGCCAGGCGCTGCAGGCCGGCGCCGCCGGCCAACAAAGCATCGGATTTGCCGTCCATCAGGCTGGCGGCCAGTGTATTGAACTGCGACTCCAGAAGATCGAGTTGGGTATCCAGTTTGGAAGTTTGCATATCAGGGCCTTTGCATCAAATGAAGTGCGCCGCCCCGAAACGAACTCAGCGGGTGGTTCGGTTGAGCATTTCCTGCGCGTTGGATAAAAGCTTGTCGGCAATGGCTTCGGGGTTGACCACGTAAGTCCCATCCTCGATAGCCGCACGAACGGAGGCAACCTTCTGTGTGTCGATATCGGCCCCCTCGTTGCGCCCGGTTTTCTCCAAACCACGTGCCAATGTGGACACGGTTACGGCTACCCCCGCAGAACGAGTGCTCTGCGCGGCGCCACTGGAAGCTGCTGCGCTTGCATTGGCGTTTTGCCCCGCTTTTTGCGTGGATGCAGCATTGCCCAGCTGGATCTGGATGGAATTGTCTGGCGTTTGACCGATTTTCATAGGGTTCTCCAAAACCACGGTATATGTAGTCTCGTGCGATAGATATCGGCCGCATCATGACTGACTTTAGAGAAATTTGCATGGGGAATTGGCGTTAATTCTGGGCTACAGGTCGATTTTTACTGTTTTTGTATCCAGCACCACGCCGGATGACACCCGTCCGTTCTCCATCCGGACCCTGGCCGTCTGGCCGACCACCCCCGCGGACAATGCCTGCCCCTCGGCAGAAACCTGGAAGCCCGTGCCCTGCGCCAGTACCCGAACCTGGGCGCCAGCCTGAAACACCTGCGCGGGTCTGATCATGCCTTGTCGCAGGGTTTGCCCCGTCATCAATGTGCGGGTGGCGGTCTGTCCGACCCACAAGGTCTTGTCCCGCACGACCGGACTGTTTTCTTCGGCCCAGTTCACTTCGGCCTCCACCACATCGTCTTCCGTGAGTGCACTGCCTGCGGCAACCTGCCCTTTGATCACCCAAGCGTTGCCATACGCGTTCACGGTCACCGGCAGGGACACATTCCAACGGCTGATACCGTCGACGCAGCGCAGCCCGACGCGGGTACGCCCCCACAAACGGGCGCCGGGTGGCAGATAAGGTTCGACGTTCCCGCACGGCGCCAGCTTCAAGCGGCTGTCCAGGCTACCCAACTTGACTTCCATCCGCAACGCGCTGGCGCCTGCGGGTTGGGCAGCGGCCGTGGCGTCGCGCAGCCAATCCTGTGCCACCGATTCAACCCCAGGCGCAGGTGCACCCTGGGCATGCACCGCGCTGGCGACCATACCCAGCGCCAGCAGGGACAAAGCCGCCACAAAAACGGGCCGAGCGGTACGCAACTGACACAAAACACGAAACATGGCTTCCCTCCAGGTGCTTCAACCGACCGCGACCACCGCACGGCTCCAGAAGCTTGGGCCATCCAACTATAGGAAGACGTGTGGATTGCAAAACCGCCAATTGACGGGCTTTAGCCCCCGTATTCCACCGCTAAAAAATTAAAGGTTTTTCCATAATTGCCACACGCCGAACAACCTGGTCCATCCAGGGGGTTCGCAAACCCATTCGGAGGTGATCCATGCTTGCCAATCTAACCAGCTCACTGGACTTTCATTCCAACGCGCTGGTCCTGCGCGCCGAACGGCAGCGCGTGATTGCCAGCAACATTGCCAATGCCGATACGCCTGGTTATGCCGGGCGCGACATCAACTTCAAGGAAGCCCTGAGCGCAGCCAACGGTACCGGCAGTCAGTCCACAACCCCCAGCATGCCGAGCGCTGCGGGCAATCCGCGACATATCGCGCTGCAGGCCAGTACCACCAGCCTGGACGCAACGGCCTTGCGCTACACCACCCAGAGCCAACCGGCCATGGACGGCAACAGTGTGGACATGGACCGCGAACGCGCCAATTTTGTCGACAACTCGGTGCGCTACGAAGCCACCCTGCGGTTTATCAACGGCCAGTCCAAGACTTTATTGAGTGCCATACAAGGGCAGTAGGGAGCTAAACCATGTCCATGTTTTCCATTTTCAACGTGTCGGGCAGCGCCATCAGCGCACAGTCCCAGCGCCTCAATGTGGTGGCCAGCAACCTGGCCAACGCCGATGCGGTCGCTGGGCCCGACGGCCAGGGATACAAGAGTCGGCAGGTGGTGTTTGAGACCACACCCATGGGTGCGGATGCGTCGTCAGGCGTGCGGGTCAACAGCATCCGTGAGAGCAACGAGCCCATGAAGCGGGTCCACAACCCGGCCCACCCCTCCGCGGATGCGGATGGTTATGTGACCCAGTCCAACGTCAACCCCGTGGAGGAGATGGTCAACATGATCTCCGCCTCGCGCTCGTACCAGAACAACGTCGAGGTGATGAACACCGCCAAGACGCTACTGCTCAAAACCCTGCAAATGGGTCAATGAGCCAAGGAGACTCCCACATGGTAGCCAGCGTCACCAACACACCCAGCGCCGTACCCGGTGCAACGACCAAGACGGCCGGTCAGACATCGGCCGATGCGCAGCAGGACCGCTTTTTGAAACTTCTGGTTGCGCAATTGAACAACCAGGACCCCATGAACCCCATGGACAACGCCCAGATGACCAGCCAGATGGCGCAGATCAACACGGTCTCGGGTATCCAGCAGTTGAACGAAACCATGAAGTCCATGGCCGGCCAGTTCGCATCCATGCAAACCATGCAAAGCGCAAACATGATTGGCCACGGCGTCATGCTGCAGAGCAATACCTTGTCAATTGACGCTGGCAAGGCCCGCGGTGCCATCGACCTGGAAGGCATAGCCACCAGCGTCAACGTACAAATTTTGAGCCCCGGCGGGCAGGTGCTGGACACCATCAACCTGGGCCCCAAGGCAGCCGGCCGCCACAGCTTTGAGTGGGACGCGTCCAGCTACAACGGCACCGCCAACCCCACGTTCAAAGTGGTTGCCACCAACGGCAAGACCAATGTAGCGTCCACTGCACTGGCACAGGACACCGTCACGTCCATTGGCACCGGCAGCAACGGAATGAGCATCCAGCTCAAAGGCCGCGAAGCCGTTGGTTATGGCGACATACAGGCCATCTTGTAGACACCACCCACCCCGAACGCAACACCTCCCAGTTACCCAAGGAATACACCATGAGCTTCCAAACCGGCCTGTCGGGCTTGAACTCTTCCGCCAAGAACCTCGACGTGATTGGCAACAACATCGCCAACTCCAATACGGTGGGCTACAAGTCGTCCCGCGCAGAGTTCGCGGCCATAGTTGCGTCCTCCATTGGCCCCAGCGGCGGTGGTGGTGCGGGTGGCGGTATTGGCGTGGAGGTGGCGACTGTCTCGCAGCAGTTCTCCCAGGGCACGATCAACATCACAGGCAACAACCTGGACGTGGCGATCAATGGCGGTGGATTCTTTCAGTTGACACTGACGGATGGCAGCCCGGCCTACAGCCGCGATGGCCAGTTCAAACTCGACCAGGACGGCAACCTGATCACCAACTCCGGCGCCAGCGTGATGGGCTTTCCGACCGACGTCAACGGCACCCCGACCAGCACCACCACGTCACCGATGGTCATTCCGGCTGGTGCCCCCATTCCGGCCCAGGTCACCAGCGAAATCACCGCCACATTTAATCTGGATGCACGCGCGGTCATTGCTGCATCCGCTGTGCCGCCCACACCCTATACCACCTACGGGACTTCCTTGAATGCCTTCGACCCCCAGGGCGTCGAGATTCCTGTCCGTCTATATTTCATCAAAACGGCCGCGGACGCCTGGGATGTCTACGATGGCGACCCTGCTGGTGTACCCACACCCGGCAACAACCTGGGCGCCCTGACCTTTGACAACTCCGGCAACCTTTTGACACCGGCGGCACCGGCCGAACTCAATCTCACGCTGACTTCCAGCAACCCCAACATCCCACCCTTTGTGGTCCCGATCGGCTTCGGGGCGTCCACACAATACGGAACTGCCTTTGCCGTGTCCGACCTCACACAGGACGGCTACACCGCAGGCACACTGACCGGGGTTTCCATCAGCGAGCAGGGTGTCATCACCACCCGCTACTCCAATGGCCAAAGCCAGGCCACAGGCCAACTCGCCCTGGCGGAGTTCCGCAATGTGCAGGGCCTCAAACCGGTGGGCCAAGGCAACTGGGTAGAGACCAATACCTCGGGCCAGCCCATACAAGGTAACCCGGGCCAGGGCAACTTCGGCACGATCAATTCCGGTGCGGTGGAGTCCTCGAATGTGGACTTGACCGCAGAGCTGGTCGCAATGATGACCGCCCAACGTGACTACCAGGCCAACGCACAGACCATCAAGACGCAGGACACCGTGTTGCAGACACTGGTCAACCTGCGCTAACCACCGCTTAACCGCCGTATAACGGAGCACCCCCACCATGGACCGCCTCATCTACACCGCGATGTCGGGCGCCAACGCGGCCGCAAGTCGCCAGGCCGTCCTGTCCAACAACCTGGCCAACGCCTCCACCAACGGGTTTCGGGCCGAGTTATCCACCTACCGCGCCGTGCCCCTGCAGGGCGAAGGCGCCACTACGCGGGTATTCGCAGTAGAAGCCACCGCCGGCCACCTGGACCGCCCGGGCCCCGCGATGCGGACCGACCGTAATCTGGACGTCATGGCCGGTGGAAATGCATGGTTTGCCGTGCAGGCGCTGGACGGAACCGAGGCCTACACCCGCAACGGCCACCTGGAAGTTTCCACCGACGGAACCGTGGTCTCCGGCATCGGTCTGCCTGTGCTGTCCAACGGCGGTGCGCCCATGACGGCGCCGGCCGGTGCAGTGCTGTCCATTGGCAACGACGGCACGGTCACTGCCAAGATTGGCAACCAGCCGGCCAATGGCATAGGCCGCCTGAAAATGGTCACCCCAAACGCTGACGACCCGATCCGGCGCGGCGCAGATGGCCTGTTCCGCGCCAACTCGGGCGATCCGCTGCCCAACGATGAAACGGCCAAGCTGCAAACCGGCGTACTGGAAGGCTCCAACGTCAACCCCATCGAAACCATGGTGGGCATGATCCAGACCGCACGCCAGTTCGAGACCCAGATGCGCCTGCTGCAAACCGCGGAATCCAACGACCGCTCGGCCGGCCAGTTGTTAGGCCTGCAAGGTTGATGCCCTGCGCAGCCAACCCCACCCACTAGGAAGCTGACATGATCAACTCACTCTGGATATCCAAAACCGGCATGGAAGCCCAGCAAATGCAGCTGGACGTCATTTCCAACAACCTGGCCAATGTGTCGACCAATGGCTTCAAGAAATCGCATGCGGTGTTTGAAGACCTGATGTACCAGAACCTGCGCCAGGTGGGTACCAACACCTCGGAACAATCCACGTTGCCCACCGGCTTGCAAGTGGGCCTGGGCGTGCGCGCGGTCGCCACCAGCCGCAGTTTTGCGCAGGGCAATCTGCAGCAGACCAGCAACAACCTGGACATCGCCATCCAGGGCAATGGCTTCTTCCAGCTCACCATGCCCGATGGCACCATAGGCTACACGCGCGACGGTGCATTCCAGATTGACAACCAGGGCCGTATGGTCAACTCCGGCGGTCTGCCGCTGAGCGGTGGCATCACTGTGCCTGCCAATGCGACCGGCATCAGCGTTGCGCCCGATGGCACGGTGTCCGCCAGCATTCCTGGCAGCACGGCACCCCAAAATATCGGAACCATTGCGCTGGCCAGCTTCATCAACCCGCCGGGCCTGGAGCCCAAAGGCCAGAATATCTACGCAGAAAGCGCGGCGTCCGGCCAGCCCAACGCCGGCACTGCCGGTGCCAACGGCCTGGGTACGCTGATGCAGGGTTTTGTGGAGACCTCCAATGTCAACGTGGTGCAGGAGCTAGTCACCATGATCCAGACCCAGCGCGCCTACGAAATGAACTCCAAGGCCATACAGACTTCTGACCAGATGCTGCAAAAGCTGGGTCAGCTGTGAGGTTTGCTATGAAAAAACTAGCTACACTCTTAATGAACTCGGGGGCTACAGGCCGTTTTACCTCTACCATTCTGGCCGTACTGGTGCTGACAGCCTGCCAACAAATCCCCCAGAAGGTTGTGGTGGACTTTGCCGAACCCAAAGTAGGCCAGATGCCCATGGCCGCCCAGCCGGCAGCCCGCCCCGCGACTGGCAGCCTGTTCCAGACGGCGGGTTACCGCCCCGGTTTCGAAGACCGGCGCGCACGCGCCATTGGCGACACGGTCACCGTGCAGATTGTCGAAAACGTCACGGCCAGCCAAAAATCCACGTCCACCGTCAACCGCACCAGCGCTATTGACTCCAGCGTATCCGCCCTGCCCTTCAACAGCCTGGAAGCCCTGGGCAAGCTGGGCATAGGCGCCAGCACCAACAATGCCTTCTCCGGCAAGGGCGGCACCGAAAGCGCCAACACGTTTGCCGGATCCATCACCGCCACCGTCATTGAAGTCCAGCCCAACGGCCACCTGGTCGTGGCGGGCGAAAAACAGATTGGCGTCAACCAGAATGTGGACGTTTTGCGCTTCTCGGGCACGATAGACCCGCGCCTGGTGCAACCGGGCAGCGTCATCAGCTCGACCCAGGTTGCCAATGTACGGGTCGAATCCCGCGGCCGCGGCGCCCAGGGCGAGGCACAGACAGTTGGCTGGCTTTCCCGGTTCTTTTTAAGCTTTCAGCCGTTCTAAAGTTATCCAGAATAGTGCCGAGGGGTAAAAGATCCACCCGGGTCTTCCCACCAACCAACTCCGCACATGACACCCTGGACCCCACCGGTAAACACCACCAGCCCCCGGCTATGGGGACCGCTGCGCCTGGTGCCCAACCTGATGTTCTGCCTGGCGCTGTGGCTGTGCTTCGCCACGGCGGCCCATGCCATGCGCATCAAGGAAGTCGCCAGCGTGGAAGGCGTGCGCAGCAACCAGTTGACCGGCTTCGGCCTGGTGGTGGGCCTGGATGGCACCGGCGACCAGACCACACAAATGCCCTACACCACCCAGGGCCTGGCCAATTACCTGCAGCAAATGGGCATCACGCTCACGGCGACTACTCTGGCCCAGCTGCAGATGAAAAACGTGGCCGCCGTGCTGGTCACCGCACAGTTGCCGCCTTTTGCCCGCCCCGGCCAGTTGCTGGATGTCAATGTATCTTCGGTTGGCAACGCCAAATCTTTACGGGGCGGCACGTTGATTACCTCCCCGCTCAAGGGCGCAGACGGAGAAATCTATGCGCTGGCACAGGGTAACCTGATTGTTGCCGGTGCTGGTGCGGCAGCCGGTGGCAGCAAGGTCACGGTCAACCACCTGAGTGCCGGCCGTATTCCCGATGGCGCCCAGGTCGAACGTGTGGTACCTACGGCCCTGCAAGAAGGCTCCACCATCAACCTGAGCCTGCGCGCCAGTGATTTCCAGACCGCCCGCAAAGTGGCCTCTGCGATCAATACCAAATTCGGTCCCGATGTGGCGCAGGCACTCGACGGCCGCACCATCCAGGTCAAGGCCCCCATGAACGCCAACGACCGCATCAGCTTCCTGGCCGAGATGGAAGAGTTGCCGGTGCAAAACTCGGTTGCCGCCGCCAAGGTCATCATCAATGCGCGCACGGGCTCGGTCGTGCTCAACCAGGCGGTGTCGCTGGGCGCCTGCGCCATCGCACACGGCAACCTGTCCATCAGCATTTCTTCCACACCCGTCATCAGCCAGCCCAATGCCCTGTCCGCTGGCCAGACCGTGGTCGCTGAGAAGGCCAATATCGAGATCAAGCAGGACGCTGGCAAACTCATCCAGTTGCCCGCAGCCGCCCAACTGGCCGATGTGGTCAAGGCACTCAATTCGCTAGGGGCCACGCCCCAGGATCTGTTGGCTATTCTGCAGGCCATCAAGTCGGCTGGCGCACTGAATGCGGAGCTGGAGGTCATCTAACATGGGCTACGGATCCATCTCCCCCTCCAACGCACAGTCACTGGCAGCCGATGCCCAGTCACTGGGCAACCTGAAAATGGAGGCTGGCAAAAACACACCGGCCGCGATCAGGGAAACGGCCAAACAATTCGAGTCTCTGTTCATGCGCGAGCTGATGAAAAGCATGCGCGAGGCCACGATGAAATCAGGCCTGCTGGACAGCGCGGGTGGCGACCTCGGCACCGACCTGCTGGACCAGCAGTTCGCCGTGCAGATGTCCGGCCAGCCCGGTGGGCTGTCCGACATGATTGCGCTGCAGCTGACCCGCCAGATGGCGGGCGTGCCCAAAGAGGGGGTAGCCGGGTCAACGGGACAGCCAGCCGCCACGGTGGCCGGAGCCAAATCGGCAAAATCTGCCGCTTCACCAGCAGCCCTGTCCACGGTTTCCAAAACCACCCGCGCGCCCACCGAGAGCCAGTCCAACTTCGTGCAGCAGCACGCGCAGGTCGCCCATGAAGTCGAGAAGGCGACCGGCATACCCGCCAACTTCATGCTCGGGCAAGCCGGGCACGAGACGGGCTGGGGCAAGTTCGAAATCAAACACAAGGGCGGTGCAACGTCCCATAATCTGTTTGGCATCAAGGCCGGTGCAGGCTGGACCGGCAAGGTGGCCGAAGTCACCACCACCGAGTTTGTCGACGGGGTCGCACAAAAAGGCAAGGCGCGCTTTCGGGCCTATGACTCTTACGCAGACGCGTTCAAGGACTATGCACGCATGATCTCCGAGAGCCCACGTTACGCCAAGGCCAAGGCCCTGACCCAGACAGGCGGGTCAGCCCAGTCTTTTGCCAGCGGCCTGCAAAAGGCCGGTTATGCAACCGACCCGGACTACGCGGCCAAACTCAGCCGCGCCATCAACACCACGCTGCAAATCCGCCGCGCGCAGGCTTAAGGCCGGAGAATAACCATGGGCAGCCTCCTCAACGTCGGATCCCGTGCACTGCAGGCCAACCAGGCCGCCTTGCAAACCGCCGGCAACAACATCGCCAATGTCAATGTCCCGGGATATTCGCGCCAGAAGGTGATACTGAACACCGTCCCCGGCCAATTCTCCAGCAGTGGTTATGTGGGGCAGGGCGTAACCGTTCAAACCATACAGCGCAACTTCAGTGAATTCCTGACACGCCAGTCCCGGATAGCGGCATCGACGCAATCGGCGGACGCCACACGTTCCGACAAACTGCGCCAACTGGAAAGCGTCTTCCAGGGTGGTCCGCAAGGCCTGGGTGCGTCCATCAGCGACATGCTCAATGCATTTTCGGACGTGGCCAGTGCTCCCACCGACATGACCGCACGCACCGTTGTCCTGACACGCATTGACGAAACGGCCTCGCGCATGCGCGCCGCGTCACAGCAGCTGGACGATCTGCAAACCGGCGTGACCCAGGAGCTTTCACAAAAAATCACCAAAATCAACAGCCTGGCCGTCAGCATCGCGGCGGTGAATGAACAGATCGCACGGACGAATGGAAGCGGTCAACCACCCAACGATTTGCTGGACCGGCGCGACCAGCTGATCAAGGAACTCAACCAATACGTGCAAACGACATCCATCGCCGCCGATGACGGCACGGTGGGCCTCTACATAGCCGGCAGCCAGGAACTGGTGTTGGGCACCCGGGCCTCTACCGTAGCCCTGGTCAGCGACGATTTTGGTGACACCCGCAGCAGCAAACTGGCCATCATGCGCGGGACCGTCCCGAATACCATTGACGAAAACATGCTGGGCGGCGGCGAGGTCTCTGGCCTGCTGCGCTTTCAGAACAGTGACCTGAACGAAGGCCGCAATCTGCTGGGCCGTTTGACGCTTGCAACCACCACCGCCATGAATGCCCAGCACAAGCTGGGCCTCGACCTGGATGGCAATGTGGGCGGCGACCTGTTCAGCCCGATCGTCCTGGGCACCAACAATGTGTTTGAGCCCAAGGCACCGGCGGCGCTCAATACCGGATCCATGAGTGGTGCCGCAGCGCCAACCCTTTCCGTCTCCGACACCAGCAAACTTGTAGCGTCCGACTACGAGATGCAATTCGCCGGCGGCAGCTTCACCATCACCCGCCGATCAGACGGTGCCGTTTTCACACAGGCGCAAGTTCCTCCGTCGGCATCCGCCGGCCCAGACGTGATTGCCGAGATTGACGGCCTCCAGATCCACAACCCGTTGGGCGGTGCGGCCAACCCGGGCGATCGGTTTTTGTTCAAGCCCTTCAGCACGTCGGCCAGCAACATCAGCAGCATGTTCTCCACACCCCGTGCATTGGCGGTGGGCAGCCCGGTGGCCGCCACCATGGGCACGGCCAACGCGGGAAGCCTGCAACAAATCGGCATCAGTGCGCGCAGCAACCCCATAGCACCTGCGTCACTGGGCGTGGTGCTGACATTTACCAGTAGCAATACCTATACCCGCAGCGACCAGGGCGCCACCGTTTTTAACTACACCCCCGGCCAGGCCATAGAGTCCACGGTGACCGGCCCCCCCTTGGCAGACTGGTCATTGACCCTGCAGGGCACGCCGGCCGTGGGTGACACCGTGACCGTCAACACCAACCTGTTTCCAACCCTGTCCTCCGGCAACGCCACCGCCATGATGAACCTGCGCGATGTCGCCATGTTTGATGGCGCCGCCCTGACAGATGGCTACGCCGGACTGATTTCACAGATTGGCATCCGCACACAAAGCGCCGAGTACGCTGCCCTGGTGTCCTCCTCCATTGCCACCAATGTGGAGCGCGACCGGGCCGGTGTATCCGGTGTCAACCTGGACGAAGAGGCCGCCAGCCTGCTGCAGTTCCAGCAGGCCTACCAGGCCTCCGCCAAAATGATACAAGTGGCGCAGAATATCTTTGACACCCTGATCCAGAATCTGGGTCGCTGAAGCCCTTTGATGCAGGAGGCATGACATGGCATCTTTTGTAAGACTAGGGTCCGCCAACGCCTACGACACGGCGTTGTCCAACATCATGAATCGCCAGTCGTCGCTTGCCAATCTGCAGGAGAACCTGACCTCCGGCAAACGCGTGGTGCGCGCCAGCGATGACCCGACCGGTGCAGCACAGGCAGAGCGCGCGATCACCCGGCTGGCACGCATAGAAACCGACCAGCGCGCCCTGGAGTCGCAGCGCAGCTCCATTGCGCAGGCCGAAGCCACCCTGGGTGATGTCAACACCGCACTGCAAAGCTTCCGTGAACTGGCAGCTACGGCCGGCAATGCCTCCCACTCCGCGGCAGAGCGCCAGTCCATCGCCAATGAACTCAAGGGATACCGCGACCAGATTTTTGCACTGGCCAATCGCCAGGACACCAACGGGCTGCCCCTCTTCAGCGCGCTGGGCAGCGCGCTGGCGCCCTTTGTCGGGCCGCAAACATTGCCGCAGGACTACACCTTTGCCGGTCAGCCCGGTCAGGTCGCCAGCAACGAAGTCTCCATTCCCTACACGCTGGATGGTGACCGTGCGTTTATGAACATGCCGGCGCGTGACGGCGTCTACAACGTGACGCTGACCACCGTGGCAGGCCCCGCCCATGAACTCAGAAGCAGCGGCGTCACGCTGGTTGCACCTCCGCCGCCTGCACCATCCGGACTTTCGTCAAATTCTGCCTACGCCATCACCATCACCGGTGTGGACACCACCAGCGTGCCCGGCACCACAACCGTGACCTATGACATTGCCGAGAACCCCAATGTTCTTGGCCCGTTCAGCGGCTCGTCCAGTTACCCCAGCAATACGCCTGCCAATATGGCCGTCACGGCGATTCCAGGCCTGTCGATCAATATTCGCGGCGCTCCGGCCGTAGGCGATGTGCTGACGCTGGACCCCCGTCCCAGCGTATTCAGCGTGCTGGACGATGCCATCCGGGACATTGGCAACGCGGTCAACAGCAATGCCGCGATGCAGGCCGTCGGCCAGGCACTGCACAACGTCGACATCGGCATGTCACGTATTTCCGCAGTGCGTGGCCAGGCCGGGGATCTGCTGAACCGTGCCGACCGCATTTCCGCCAACCAGGAAAAACGCAGCGTCCAGGTCGAAGGGGACCGCTCCCGCGCGGAAGACCAGGACATGATCAAGGGGGTATCCGACTTCCAGAACCAGCAGACCGGCTACCAGGCCGCCCTGCAGTCCTACGCCCAGGTGCAGAAGCTGTCGCTCTTCAACTTCATCAGTTGAGGCCAGCATCCGCGGCCCGTTGACGCCATGACTCCATCGGTTCTGGGCAGCGTCACCCTTGGCTACGAACTGGTCTGGAACCCCAAGCGCCACTGCAGCGGCGTACGCCTGTTTGTGGATGCCCACAGCCACAGCGCCGTGGACGCACGTCACCTGGTCACCGCCCTGTCCGAACTCTGGCCCACATCGGCCCCGACCCTGATACTGCAGGTGCGCAGCGCGACGCTGCTGCGCGGCCTGCTGGACCACAACACCCCGCATGGCATCTGGCTGGAAGTGGCGGGCCACCATTTGCACGATGCAGCCATGCAGGCCAGCGTGCGCAAGGCCCATGCGCGCGGGCTCCCGCTGGTGTGGAGCGGCGAGGCCGGTGAAGCCCCCCAGGGCGCCCTGCAAAATCAGTTTCACAAAACCCTGCGCGCGTTAACGCCCCAAGAGGCCCTGGCCGCGCTGCGGCTCTCGCTGCAGCCGCAGACCTCCCACGGCGCCAGCCCGGTGCTGGCAGGCAGCATCTACGAGGGCCTGGCCAGCCCGGCCTTGCTGGACCATGCGCTGGACCGCCAGGGTGTCTGGGCGGTGGCGGGCTGGCCCACCGACGAAGTCCTGCACGCCCACCGGCTCAAGCAAATCCAGCCCTCGCGCCAGTTGCTGCGTGCCCTGATCGCGGCCATAGAAGAGGATGTATCGCTGGAGGCGCTGGAGCACCACATGGGTGACGAACCCCTGCTGGTCTACCGCTTCCTGCGTTATGCCAACTCCGCCCACCTGGGTGCGCGCAGCGAGGTGACCAGCCTGCGCCAGGGCCTGATGGTGATGGGCTACAGCAAGCTGCGCGCCTGGCTGATGGAGCAGATCCCGCAGTCCAGCGTGGACCCCAACCTGGAACCCATACGCTGCGCCATGGTGCTGCGCGCCCGCATCATGGAGCGCCTGGCGGACGCCGGCATAGAGGACGCCTTGCGGCATGAAGTTTTTTTGTGCGGCATCCTGTCCCAGCTGGACATGCTGCTGGGTGAACCCCTGGGCGCCGCCATCCACCGCCTGCCACTGCCCGGGCGTATTGCCTCCGCCGTGGTCGGCGAGAGCGGCCCCTACGCACCGTGGCTGGCGGTGGCCAGTGCGCTGGAGTCCAGCAACACACGCATGGTTCGCGAGGTGTGCAGGGCGCACAGGATGCCGGCGGATGCCGTGAACCGGGCGCTGCTGCAGACCCTGGGCACCCTGCGCAGCCAGGCCGTGTGTTCCGTGTAAGGCAACACTGCTGGTATGCCTAAGGGTGCGGGCTGTTGCCCCATTCCAGACTTTTGCGGATGGATGTCTCCAATACAAGGTCACCGTTTTGAATGCGCTGTTGCGGATCACTGAGCAACTGCTCGGCCGTCAACAAGTTATCGCTAACCTGGCACAGCCCCAGCCAGCCATTTCGCTGGTTGCTCTTCACCTTGTAAAGGCAATAGTCAGCAATGTTGATGGTTTGTTCAAGGCTGATCACCTCAGGGCTATGGATGTTGAAAGGAAAACATGCATAACCAATCGAACAGGTTACGTGAATGGACGAGTGGTTGTCCATTTCAAATGGGTGCTGTGCCACAGCCTGGCGGATGCGCTCAGCAATGTGCGAGGCCTGGTCGCGGTGGGTAAACCGGCCCACCACCATGAACTCCTCACCGCCCCAACGGATGATGAGGTCAGAATCCCGGCAGACCTTGCGAAAAATATCTGCCAGCTGGATCAGGACTTTGTCCCCATTGTTATGCCCGTGGATGTCGTTCACGGACTTGAAGTGGTCGACGTCGAGCAGGAAGATGATCAAATCAATCTCTGAATTTTTGACAACCCCATCTTTCTCGGAGTACGCCCGGGTGGCCTTTGCAATATCCAAAGGCAAAGTCTTGTACAGGTAACGCCGGTTGTTGAGTCCGGTCAACGGGTCAGACAAACTGACCTCTTCCAGTTTTTTGTTGGCCTCTTCAAGGTTCAGATTGTTGTTGGCGAGCTCCATGGTGCGCTCGGCAACCTTGATTTCAAGCAGCCTGTTCTGTTCTTCAATGGCGAGCCGTTTTTGCCACTGGGATCGAATGAGCAAAGCAATGCCAAGTACAAGCAGCAACACATACAGCGTGTAGGCCCACCAGGTTTGCCAGGGCGGTGGCAGCTGCACGATAGTGATGGTGGCGCCATCGTTGTTCCATACGCCATCGTTGTTGCTCCCCTTGACGCGAAACTGGTAAGTCCCGGCGTCCAGGTTGGTATAGACCGCTGCGCGCCGGTCTTCCGCAGAAAGCCAGTTCCGGTCAAACCCTTCCAGTTTGTACGCATACTGGTTTTTGTGTGAGTCACGAAAATTCAGCGCCGCAAAGTTCAGTTGCAACATGTTTTGCCTGTAGTCCAGAACAAGGCTTTGCGTGTTGTTGAGCGACCTGGACAGGATCCCATCTGCGCCTCCAACACGTATGTCATTGTTGAAGACCTTGAGCCCTGTGAAAACGATGGGCGGTGGAATCCGGTTCTCCCGCAGTTTTTTGGGCGAAAAGATGCGCAACCCCCCGACACCGCCGAAAACAACCTCGCCGCTGCTGCTCAGCAGGCCCGAGTCGATGTGGAAAATGCCCATCAGGCGCCCCCCATCGCGGCTGATGTTTTTCACCTCTCCGGTATCCGGGTTAAAAATCGATACGCCGCTATTGGTCGCCAGCCACAGTTGCCCCTGTGCATCTTCGACGATGGTTTTGATGCTGTCGTCGTTGAACCCAGTGGCCTTGTTGAAGATGGTGAAGGTTTTCCCGTCCGGGTTCAACAGGTTGAGGCCCGCCTCGGTACCGACCCACAGCCGCTGTTTACTGTCTTCCAGAAACGCAGTGACACTGGTATTGCTCAGGCTGCCAGGATTCTTGGGGTCTGTTTTAAAGTGCCGGAACGTTCCGGTGGTCCGGTCCATCAGGTCCAGCCCTGACGTGGTTCCTACCCAAAAATTACCTTTGGAGTCCTCAAACGTATTCCACACCACGCCAAAACTGATCGAGGTCGGATCATCTTTTCGATGGGAATAATGTGTGAACGTCTCGGTCTTCACATCGAATTTGCTGAGACCTCCCCGGAACGTACCCAACCAGATGGTTTTTTGCCGGTCTTGCTTGACTGACCATACGCTGTCGTTATTCAGACGCCTGGATGTGGTCACACTCTGCGCGTTGAGGCGTGTTACATCAAAGGGCAGACGGCGGAACTTGCCGGTGGCCGGGTCCAGTACGGATACACCCCCGTCCCATGTGCCGGTCCAGACTTTTCCGTCGTCAGCGATCAATACATCCAGCACGGCACTGCCGCTGAGGCTGTTGGGGTTTCCTGGCTCGGGTTTGTAGTTCGTCAGCTGGTTGGTCGCACGGTCCAGCCGGTTGAGTCCGCCACCGTCGGTGCCCAGCCACAGGTTGCGCTTGGCATCCTCCCGAACCGCCAGGATGGCGTTTTGAACCCGACTTTTGGATTGGGGGTCATCAAACAGGGTTGTCAGGACTTCGTTGGACCGGTCCAGATAGTTGATGCCGGATGGGTAATTGCCAACCCAGATATCGCCCGACCGGTCCTCAAAAATGGCACGCACCACATTCGTGCTGAGTGATGACGCCTGGTCTGGCAGCGACCGGTGTGTGACGAAATGCCCTTGCGGGAATTGCGCAGTCCTTTCAAAAATCGAAAAACCACCCCCATCGGTTGCCACCCAAAGTACCCCGTTGGCATCGAGCATCAGATCCTCCACAGGCTTGCCACTGAAGCCGTCCTTGTCCTTGGGATCGTTGACATAACGGATGGACTGCTGTGTTTTGGGGCTGTAGTTCACCAATCCGTCGGGAGTGCCCAGCCACAGGCTTGCGTCCCGGTCCTCCAGTATCTTGAAGACCTGGTTGGGCGGCAGCAAATCGGGTCGTTGGGGATAAGGCTTGACCAGGCTGAATGTCCTGGTTTCCCAGTCCAGCCTTTCAAGACCTACGCTGGTCCCCAGCCACACCACGCCGGTTTTGTCCCGGAAGACGGTGTTGATGACCGAGCTCTGCAACCAATCCTTCTTACTGCTGTCGGCCAGCAGGACGGTGTAGCGGCCGGTTTTACGGTCCACGACAAACAACCCATTCCAGGTTGGAACCAGCAGTTCACCGCCGGGCATCTCCACCATGCCGCGCAGGTTGGTGTTGCTGATCGGCGGGCTTCCCGCCTGGTCGGGTATCGCCGTCAGCGCTTCGCTGAGCGGGTCATAACGCAACAGCTGGGCGGACGTGATGATCCACAGCGTGTGCTCGCTGTCCTCGTAAAGACCGGTGACGTTGCGTACCGGACGGCCTTCGGCTTGCCGACCCGCCTGGTCGGGGGTTTCCGGCGTCCGGGAGATGAACTTGAACTCATACCCGTCATACCGTATCAAGCCATTGGCGCCGCCAAACCACATGAACCCACGGCTGTCCTGCAGAACACCGCGGACATCACCCAGTGAGAAGTCCTTGTTTTCGAGCAGGTGTTGAAACTTGATGAGGCGCGGCAACGGTTCCGTCAGCGCATGCGCTGGGTGTGCAAAGAGTATCCACAGCATGGACACCAGGGCCATTCGTGCCAGCCTCGGAAACAACGTCCATCGCCCTGCAAGGTGATTCATTCGCCAACCTGAAGCTTGCATTGTGTTTCCGTGGTTCACATCCGCGCCAAGTCCCGACAGGGACTGCTCCCAGCATAATAGGATTATCTGTTGGCCCTGTATAGCTGCTCGGCGCGCAGCCTCTCAAACGTATCCCAGAACTGCGCGTCCTGCGTGGTCGCAAAGTTGACGCGCATCAGCGTGCTGGGCTGGCGCTCTGCGTGGAACAACGCACCGGGGGCCAGCAGGTAGCCCTCGTCCAGCATGCGCTGCGACAACACGTCGGTGTCCACCCCGGTCTCGACCCAGCCAAACAATCCCGCGGGCGGCGCTCCAAAGCTGCAACCCCGTGCCAGCGCGAGCTTGACACTGCGGGCGCGGGCCTGGTCCAGCCGTGTGCGGATACGCTCGGCATGGCGGCGCAACTGGCCCTGGTCTATGCACCAGGCCAAGGCCTTTTCCAAGAGCGCCGGTGTGGTCAACGTGGCCAGCAGCTTGGTATCCACAAAAGCCTCCACCAGCGACGCGGGCGCAGCCAGAAAACCCACGCGCCAGCCCGGCGCCAGTATCTTCGCAAAACCACTGACATAGATGGTGCGCTGCAAACCATCCAGTGCGCACAGGCGGGTGGCGTGGTCGGGTGCAATGTGGCTGTACGTGTCGTCCTCAACGATGTGGAAGTTGTGCGCATTGGCCAGTTGCAGGACGCGGTGTGCGCTGCCGGGCGACAGGCAATAACCCGTGGGGTTGTGGAACACGCTGACGCTGACAAACAGCTTGGGCGCATGCAGTTCGCAGTAACGCGCCATCACATCCAGGTCTGGCCCGTCGGCGCAACGCGGCACCGGCAGGATGCGCATGCCCAAGGCGGACAGGCGGGCAAACTCGATGGCCCAGCCCGGCTCCTCCACCATCACGTAGTCACCCGCGCGCAGCAGGGTGCGGCTCACAATGTCCAGTGCATGGGTGGCGCCCACGGTGGTGACAATCTGGCTGGGCGCGGCGTGCACGTTGTAGGCGACCAGTTTTTGCGACAGGGACTGGCGCAGGCCGCTGTCGCCTGCCGGTTCTCCGTATTGCAGCGAGAAGGATTGCAGCGAACGGCTGCTGGTCACCTTGCGCACGGCGGCGGGCATGAACGTCGTCTCCAGCCAGTCCGATGGAAAAACCCCCATGCCGGGTTGCGGCTTGTCCGAAATGCCGTGGAACATGCCGCGTATCAGCGCTGTGGCGTTCACCGGCACATGCTGCGCTTCGAAGCCACCCCGGGGACGCATATTTGCTACTAAATTAGTAGCGTCATCGCTAGAATTTCCGGGGGCTACAGCCAATTCCCGTACATAGAATCCCTTGTTCTTGCGGGCTTCCACCAGGCCCTGCGCCAGCAACTGGTCATACGCAGCGACCACCGTCGACGGGCTCACGCCCTGCTGCTGCGCACATTGGCGCACGGAGGGCAGCCGGGTACCGGGTGCCAGCAAACGCGTGCGGATGCGCTCTGCAAACCGGTTGCACAGCTGCTCGGTCAGTGACTGGGATGCGGTCTTCATCAGCATGGTGCGGCCTCGTCAAATGGGGGGTAAAGGGCAGGCACACCAGTGGCATCCACCTGTGTTGCCCCAACCGGCAGTACAGTTTCAGCGAATGGGCCCAAAACTGTACTGGTAGTGTGTTGATTTCAACTATAAAGTCTGCTGCATGACTTGGCAAGAATTTACGGCTTTACTGGTGCTGGCCACGGCGATGAGCTTCACGCCCGGTCCCAACACGACACTGGCAACCGCCCTGGCGGCCAACGGTGGCCTGCGCCGCGCGATGCCCTTTGTCTGCGCTGTGCCGCTGGGCTGGAGCGCTCTGCTGCTGGTATGCGCGCTGGGCCTGGGTGCCCTGGTGTTGGCTGTGCCGCTCTTGAGCTGGGCCGTCAAGATCGTGGGTGTGGCCTACCTGCTGTGGCTGGCCTTCAAACTGAGCCAGGCGCGCCAGTTGGGTGAGGCCGATGCGGCACGGCTGCAGGTGGGTTTCTGGCAAGGTGTAGCGCTGCAGTTTGTCAACATCAAGGCCTGGATGCTGGCCCTGGCCATTGTGGGTGGCTGGATTGCCGGCCGCGCTGACCCCGGCCAGCGACTCGCTGTGGTGGTACCCACCATGCTGGTCTTCGCCTTTGCCAGCAATATGCTGTATGCCACGCTGGGCTCGCTGTTGCGGGATTGGCTGCGCGGCCCGCTGGACACCGGCAAACGCCTGCTGGTCTTCAACCGCGTGATGGCCGTCGTGCTGGTAGCCACCGCCTTGTGGATGCTGACCGTATGACCACCACGATTACCAACCAACGCCAGATCAACCAGGGCCTGTGGCTGGGCCTGCTGGGTATCGCCATCTTCTCGGTCACGCTGCCGATGACGCGCATGGCCGTGGGCACGGCAGACGCGCCGCAAATGTCGGGCTTCTTTATCGCCATGGGCCGGGCCGTCGTGGCGGCGGTGCTGTCGGGCGCCTTCCTGCTGCTGACCCGTGCACCGCTGCCCCGCCGCCAGGACTGGCTGCCGCTGGCCATCACCGCGGGTGGCGTGGTGTTTGGATTCCCGCTGTTCACGTCTTTTGCCATGCGTTATGTAGAGGCCATGCACGCCAGCGTCATCATCGGCGTGCTGCCGCTGGCCACCGCCGCCGTGGGCGCGCTGCTGCACCGCCAGCGCCCGTCCATCGGCTTCTGGTTATGCGCGGCGCTGGGCAGTGCACTGGTGGCTGTCTTTGCGGTGACGCACGGTAGTGCCGCAACAACAACCACATCCCCAACCGGTGGCATCTCCGTCGGCGGTGCCGACCTGCTGCTGGTGGCTGCCGTGTTGTGCGCCGCCGTGGGTTATGGCTACGGCGCCCGCCTGTCCCAGCGCATGCAGGCCGAGCATGTGATCTGCTGGGCGCTGGTCATCGCACTGCCCCTCACGTTTCCCCTCTCTGCCTACCACTGGCCCACCGCACCACTGCACAACAGCGCATGGTGGGGCTTCGCCTACGTGGCCGTGTTTTCCATGTGGCTGGGCTTTTTTGCGTGGTACCGCGGCCTGGCCCTGGGCGGCACGGTACGTGTCAGCCAGGTGCAACTGGTACAACCTTTCCTGAGCATGCTGGTGGCTGTGCCGCTGCTGGGCGAGAAACTGGACGCCGTCACGGTTGGCTTTGCCATTGCCGTGATTGCAACCGTGTTTATTGGCAAGAAGATGCCGGTGTCCCGGCCGGGGAAGGCATGACGGTGTATCTGCCCGCATTGCCCCACCCCAAACCAAGGTGCACAAGGTGCAAAATCCGTAATTACCCATAAAAAAGAGGCCTCCTGCATGAAACCCAACGACCTGCCCACCGCTACCCCCTGGACCATGGCCCGCCGTGCCGCGCGCATGAACCCCTCCGTGATCCGCGAGATCCTCAAGGTCACCGAGAAGCCCGGCATCATCAGCTTTGCCGGTGGCCTGCCCTCCAGCAAAACCTTCCCGGTCAGCGAGTTCACCGCAGCGTGCACCCAGGTGCTGACCAACGATGCCCAGGCCGCGCTGCAATACGCCGCCAGCGAAGGTTTTGGTCCGCTGCGCGAAATGGTCGCCGCCCGCCTGCCCTGGGATGTGGACCCTGCACAAATCCTGATCACCACCGGCTCACAACAAGGCCTGGACCTGGTAGCCAAAATTTTGATCGACGCCGACAGCCGCGTGCTGGTCGAAACCCCCACCTACCTGGGCGCGCTGCAGGCCTTCACGCCTATGGAACCCGAAGTGGTGAGTGTGGCCAGCGATGACGAAGGCGTGGACATTGCCGACCTGGCCAGCAAGGTGGGCACCGGCGCCAGCAAGGCCCGTTTTCTGTACGTGTTGCCCAATTTCCAGAACCCCACCGGCCGCACGATGACCGAAGCGCGCCGCGCTGCGCTGGCGGCCAAGGCCGCCGAGCTGGGCCTGCCGCTGATCGAAGACAACCCCTACGGCGACCTGTGGTTTGACAAGGAGCCGCCCGCTCCGCTGACCGCGCGCAACCCTGAAGGCTGCATCTATCTGGGTTCGTTCTCCAAGGTGCTGGCACCAGGCTTGCGCCTGGGCTTCATCGTGGCACCCAAGATGATGTACCCCAAGCTGCTGCAGGCCAAACAGGCGGCCGATTTGCACAGCCCGGGCTTCAACCAGCGCATGATTGCCGAGGTGATGAAAGACGGTTTCCTGGATCGCCACATCCCCACCATCCGCGCGCTATACAAGTCACAACGCGACGCCATGCTGGCCGCGCTGCAAAAAGATATGCCCAGCGACGTGACCTGGAACACCCCCGTGGGCGGCATGTTCCTGTGGGCCCGCCTGCCCGAGGGCATGAACGCGCAGGAGCTGCTGCCCAAGGCCGTGGACAAGGGCGTAGCCTTTGTGCCGGGAGCTGCCTTCTACAACGACCATGCGGACCCGCGCACCATGCGCCTGTCCTTTGTGACACCGAATGTGGACGAGATCCGCACCGGCGTGGCCGCACTGGCCGCCGCCATCCGCGAACACAGGGCTGGTTGAAGACATGGCAGACGACACCACCATCCGCCTGTGGGGCCGCATCAGCTCGCTCAATGTGCGCAAGGCCGTGTGGGCGGCACAGGAGCTGGGTCTGGACTTCCAGCGCACCGATGCGGGCGCGGCCTACGGCGTCACCACAACGCCGGAGTACCAGGCCAAGAACCCCAACGGCCTCGTGCCGCTGCTGGAGATTGGCGACTTCACGCTGTGGGAGTCCAACGCCATCGTGCGTTACCTCTGTGCGCGGTATGGCGACACCGAACACAACTTCTACCCCACGGAGCTGGAGCCCCGCTTTGACGCCGAGCGCTGGATGGACTGGCAACAAACCACGTTCAACCGCGCCGGTGGCCCGGCCTTCCTCCAGCTGGTGCGCACGGCGGTGGAAGCACGCAATGCCGACGTGATACAGCAGTCGGTGTCCGCAACCGAGCCCCTGCTGGCGCTGCTGGATGCACACCTGCAGCAACACGCCTACATGGGTGGCGAAACCTTTGGCATGGCCGACATTCCGCTGGGCTGCGAGATGCACCGCTGGTGGGGCATGCGCACCGCGCAGTTCGACGCCTGTGGCGTGACCCGCCAGGAGCTGCAGGACTTCCCCAACGTGCAGCGCTGGTTTGGCCAGCTGCAGCAACGCCCTGCCAGCCGCGGCGTGCTGGATGTCACCTTAAGCTGATCGCGATGCACCAACGCCCTTTCAAACAAGTCGACGTATTCACCGCCCAGGCTTACCTGGGCAATCCGCTGGCCGTGGTGCTGGATGGAACGGGCCTCTGCACCGAAGACATGCAGCGATTTGCCCGCTGGACCAATCTGTCCGAGACCACCTTCCTGCTGCCACCCACACCCGAAGCGGCTGCCGAGGGTGCGGACTACCAGGTGCGCATCTTCACGCCCGGCTACGAGATGCCGTTTGCCGGCCACCCCACGCTGGGCAGTTGCCACGCCTGGCTGGAACACGGTGGCGTGCCCAAGCAGGCCGGCCTGGTTGTGCAACAGTGCAAGGTCGGCCTGATCCGCATCAACCAAACCGGCGGCCGCCCCGCGTTTGCTGCACCGGCACTGAACCGCAGCGACGCCACCCCCGAGCTCGTGGGGGCGTTGGCGGATGCGCTGGGCCTGCCAAGGGCGCACATCGTGGCCAGCCAGCACCTGAACAACGGGCCCAAACACTTCGGCCTGCTGGTCGACGACCTCACCGTACTACTGGGGCTCAGCCCCGACGCCGTGCAACTCAACACGGTGCTCAGCGCTGCAGGCATCAGCGGCGTAGGTGTGGCCACCGTGCAGGCCACGGAGCAGGCAGGTGCACCAGCTACCGGGCTGATCGGCCGCTCCAACCGCGAGGCGCGGGCCTTTGTTGGCGGCGGCGGTGTTGGCGGTGCAACCACTGCAGCGGACGGCGACACGGCAGACGAACCCAGCGTGGAAGTGCGCTTCTTCTTCGACCACGGCAAGGGTGTGGGCGAAGACCCGGTCACCGGCAGCTTCAATGCCAGCCTGGCCCAGTGGCTGATCGCCGAGGACCATGCGCCCGCGCAGTACACCGCGGCGCAAGGCACCTGCCTGGGCGTGCAGGGGCGTGTGCACATCCGCCAGGACAACACGGGCCAGGTCTGGGTGGGCGGTGACGCCGTCACCTGTATCAACGGCAGCGTGTTGTTGTAAATGGGATCTGTAGATCACCTTGTGGTGGTGGCCCGCGACCTTGCGCAGGGCGTGGCCTGGTGTGAGGCCACGCTGGGCGTCACGCCCGGTCCCGGTGGTGAACACCCGCTGATGGGCACACACAACCGCCTGCTGAAGATTGCAACGGCTGAACACCGCACCGCCTACCTGGAGATCATTGCTATTAATCCAATAGCGGTACCATCAATAACGGCGGGGGCTAGACGCTGGTTTGACATGGATGATCCGGCGCTGCAGGCCCGTGTGGCGCAACACGGCCCGGCGCTGGTGCACTGGGTGGCCGGTGTGCCGGACATCGCCGCCGCCGTGGCCACACTGGCGGGCCAGGGCATAGACCGGGGTTCGGTGGTGCAGGCTTCGCGCCCCACTCCGGCCGGCGTGCTGCAGTGGCAGATCAGTGTGCGCGCCGATGGCCAGCGTTTGTTCGACGGCTGCCTGCCGACACTGATCGAATGGGGCAGCACCCACCCGACCCAAGCCATGCCCGACAGCGGGCTGGCGCTGCACAGTGTGCGTGTGCAACACCCCCAGGCCGCGGCGTTGAATGCGGCCTACCACGCGCTGGGATTGACATGCGTAACCGCCGAGACCGGCGCCGCACGCCTGAGCGTCCAGCTGCAAACACCCAAAGGGCTGCTTGTAATCCACAGCTGAAGCGTGGTGGGCGACGCGCAACACAGCGGTCTGCTGTGTCGCCCCAATGACAAATAAAGCCCCCGCTGTGCTTTAGATTCGCCGCATGGGAAAACTCTATCTGGTACGACACGGGCAGGCGTCTTTTGGCGCGGCCGACTATGACAACCTGAGCGAACTCGGCCACAAGCAGAGTATTCGCCTGGGGGAATACTTTGCGTCCAAGGGACAGCGCTTTGATGCCGTACTCACTGGGACACTGAAGCGCCATGCACAAACCTATGCTGGCATCGCACAAGGCGCGGGCATGGACCTGCAGCCCACGTTGTGGCCGGGTCTGAACGAATACGAGGCCGAGGCGGTGATCGCTGCCATTCACCCCGGTCCGCTGGCACCGCCCAACACGCCCGAGTCGTACAAGCTGCACTTCCGCCTGCTGCGCGATGGCCTGACGCAGTGGATGAATGGTGTACTCACCCCCAAGGGCATGCCCAGTTATGACAACTTCGTGCACGGTGTGACCAGCGCGCTGGACCATGTGCGCAAACAACACACGGGTGATGTGTTGCTGGTCAGCAGCGGTGGGCCTATCTCCACGGCCATGGGCCATATCCTGGGGACGCTGCCGGAGAAGACGATAGAACTCAACATGCAGATCCGCAACAGCGCCGTGACCGAGTTCCTGTTCACGCCCAAGCGCCACCTGCTGCTGAGCTTCAACTCCCTTGCCCATCTGGACGGTGCAGAATATGCACCATGGATCACCTACTCCTGAGTCTGTTACTGGCCGGCGCGTGCGCGGGCCTTCACGCGCAGACCGCGCCCACTGAAAGGGTCAACTCCCTTGGCATGGCGCTGGTGCGCATCCCGGCCGGTGAATTTTTGATGGGCAGCGACGAACCCATCGCCACACTGGAAAAAGCATTTCCGCTGATGGAGCGCCAGCGGCTCGAAGACTTGCGTGACGAAGCCCCGGTGCACCGCGTGCGCATCACCAAAGACTTTTACCTGGGCCGCACCGAGGTGACGGTGGGCCAGTTCCGCCAGTTCCTGGCCGCCTCCAACTATGTACCCGAATCGATTGCCGACGGCACCGGTGGTTATGGATACAACGCGCAGTATGTGCCCGCCAAGGGCGCGCGCGGTGAACAGTTTGAGGGGCGCAACCCGCGCTACAGCTGGCGCAACCCCGGCTTTGCGCAAACGGACGCGCACCCGGTGGTCAACGTCACCTGGAACGATGCCCAGGCCCTGGCCCGCTGGCTCAGCAGCACCGAGGGCCGGGTCTACCGCCTGCCCACCGAGGCCGAGTGGGAGTACGCGGCCCGCGCCGGCACACGCACCCGTTACCAGCACGGCAACGACCCGCATGGCCTGACACGGGTTGCCAACGCCTTTGACGCCGCGGCACGCCCGCTGTGGCCGGCCTTCGCCGCCCATGCCTTGCCGGGTGATGACGGTTTTGCATTCACCGCGCCAGTGGCCAGCTTTGCGCCCAATGCCTTTGGCCTGTACGACATGCATGGCAACGCCTGGGAATGGACCAGCGACCTGCACGACGAGAACTACTACGCCCAGTCCCCGGTGGACGACCCCCAGGGCCCGGCCGAAGGATCGGTCTATGTGCGCCGCGGTGGCTCCTGGCACAGCTGGCCGCTGTACCTGCGCGCCAGTTACCGCAACTGGAACTCCCCGCAGACGCGCTACACCCTGGTGGGCATACGCCTGGTACAGGAAGCGGGCAAAGACTAGACGGCCAACTGGATCTCGACCACGGTGTGGCCGGGCACACTGGTGATATGTAATTGCGCACCAATCGACAGTGCACGCTCGCGCATGCTGGCCAGGCCATTGCGTGTGCTGGTAGAGGGGTCAAAACCACAGCCATCGTCGACCAGCCGCACAAAAACCTTGCCAGCCGCCACGGCATGGCCTTCCACCCGCAGCACCCGCGCCCGTGCGTGCTGCAAGACATTGGACAGGGCCTCAAACAGCATGAACTGCAGCTCGCTCATGGCGCTGGCGTCCAGTTTGTCGCTGATGGGCAGCAGGTCCACATCCCACTGCAGCTCGATACCCATGCCGGCAAAACGCGGTCCCATGCGGTAACGCATATTGGCCAGCAGGGCGGTCACGTCGCCCGGTGCCAGGTGGATGGCGTCTATGGACAGCTTGAGGTGGTCCAGCCCGTCGCGCAGGGTTTGCAGCACCTCGTTGCGCGCCGGAAAGGCCTGGCCCGTACCGTCCATCTGCAACTGCCGCATGGCCGAGCTGATATGTGCGCCCACGCCATCGTGCATGTTGCGCAGGATGCGCCCTCGCTCGGCCATGCGCTCCTGGCTTCGGGCCAGGTGCTCCAGGGTCTTGCGGCTGTCCAGTACCTCCTGCACAGCGGTGCTGCTGATGTGGTCAAAGGTCAGCGCAAACAAAAACAGCACCGACACCAGACCGCCGGTGCAGACCATGTTGAAGGCGGTGGTGTACTCCTGCAGGTAGAGCTGCGGGAACTGGTAGCCCTGCAGGCTTGCCACCCCATACCCGACCGAGATCGCAAAACACACCAGAAACCAGACCAGGGCATCCACGCCATAACCCAGCAGCAACACCGCAGCCACCGGTATCAGCGTGAACCAGGGCAGCACCGGTGACTGCAGGCCGCCCGAGAAAAAACTGCAGCCCATCACGGCCACAAACACCACGTTGGCCATGTACCAGTTGACGCTGGTGCGCAGCTTGCCGGTGGCGCGAAAGTAGAACAAGGCCCCAAACAGGAACACGATGCCGGTGCACATCAGCAGCGCACCCATGGCAAAACCGATGGCCAGCGAGGTGAATACGTAGAGCAGTGAAAACACCGCGTTGATCAGGCAGATGTAGACAAACATGCGGCTGGCGCTGAGGGTGCGTTCATCCAGCTCCGCCTGGCGCGGAATGAACCAACCCACCAGTTGGTCCATGCGCTTCAGGGCTGCTGTGCTGACGGCCGTGTGCATGGCAGAACCCCGGTGCGGCTAGGCTGTACGGTCCGTCAGCGTGGCCAGGGGTAACTGGTGCAGCTCACCCAGCAGGCTGGCCAGTGCGCGCCCGGCTGCATCCAGCACGGCACGCCCCTTGTCGGCGCTGGCATTTGCGGCATTGCCCACGGCACCGTGCGGGTTGTAGTCCTGCATCTGCCAGCCCAGCTTGGCGCTTTTGCCATTGCCCAGAATGGCGAACTTTTGCGCACGGCCTTCCGAAGTAGACGCAAAGTTCTGCGCCTGGGCCATGTCCACCAGCTCTGGCGCCAGCGCCAGCATCATCGATGTTTCGATCTCGCCGGCATGGATGCCAAAGCGGTGTTCGTGCGCGCTGAACAGCGTATTCACATCCTCACCCTGCGGCCCCACCAGCGGCAGGCCAAACCAGTTGACGCTGTAGACCAGCATGCCCAGACGGGCGCGCAGGTCGCGGGCCACGATGTCCATCACGCCGACCTGGCCGCCATGGGAATTGAGCAGCACCAGCTTCTTGACACCGCTGGCGGCCACACTTTCGCCAATATCGGTCCACAGGCGTATCGTGGTTTCAGCCTTCAGGGTCAGCGTGCCGGCAAAACGGGCGTGTTCGGGGCTCAGGCCCACGGCCTGGGTCGGCAAAAACAGCGCGGGAACATCGGCCGCCAGATGGGGCAGCGCGGCGGCAACCACACCATCTACCAAGGCGCTGTCCACCTTCAGCGGCAGGTGGGGTCCATGCTGCTCGGTGGCGGCCACCGGCAACACTGCAATCATCTGCTCCAGAGTGCCGCTGGCTTTGCACTGGGCAAAGTCCTGCGTGCTCCAGTCGGCCCAGTAGCGGGACGGCGACACGGGCGGCACAGCAGCGGAAGAAGTGGAGGCTTCAGGCATTGTTCTTGAAAATGGGGCAGTCCAACGGAGCAGCCATGGTAACGCGCTCCGGTGTCAAATACCACGGCGCTATCATGCCGCCATGCAGCCTGGCCGCCCCCGCAACGCCACCGGTGACTCGTTTTTCGCCTGGGATGGCGACACCCTCGTCGTCAACATCCTGGGAAAACCAGCCGCCGGCAAGGACGCCATTGGCAAACCGATGGGCACCCAGCTCAAGGTCAGTGTCACCGCCGCCCCCAAGGATGGCAAGGCCACGGACCATATGGTTCGCTTCCTGGCGCCGCAGTTTGGCGTGGTCGTGGCAGACATTGAAGTGGTGTTTGGCCAGGAAAGTGTGCACAAACAGCTGCGCATCAAGGCGCCCAAGAAGCTGCCACCCGTCTTTTCAGTCTAGTCTTGGTCGATGCCACAATGGCGTGCTCACCCGCGGTGTACCGCGCCGCGGCGGAACTTTTAGGCTGCCACAAGCTCCCAATTTGCAATGATCCACGCCTCACCCTCCCCGTCACAGCGCCCCGGCGCATCCCGCCTGTCTTCCCTCCCCTTGCGAATGGCTATATTTTTTATAGCGTTATGTTCAATATTGACGGGGGCTAGCGCTCAAATTCTCCTAAAGGGCACCGCCCAGACCGGCACCGTGTCCGCCGTGGTGCAAACCGAGCAGGTGCGCGCCGAACTGCTGGCCCATGCACCCGATGGGGTGGACCCCGGCAAGACCATCTGGCTGGGCCTGCAGCTCAAACACCTGCCCCATTGGCACACCTACTGGACCAACCCTGGCGACTCCGGCCTGCCCACCACGCTGCAGTGGACACTGCCCGCGGGCCTGACGGCGGGTGACATTGCCTGGCCCACACCCCGGCGTATTCCGGTGGGCAACATGGCCAACTTTGGGTATGAAGACACGGTGCTGCTGCCCGTGCCGCTGACCGTGGGCAAGGATTTCAAACCCGCTGCCAACGGCATGCTGGAAGTGGGTTTGACGGCCAACTGGCTGGTCTGCCGCCAGGAATGTATTCCGCAGGAAGGCAAGTTTGTGTTGCAGGTGCCCGCCCGGGGCTCCACCGCAAGCCATGGCCCGGCCTTTGAAGCCAGCCGCACCGCCAGCCCCAAGGCCCTGACCGGTTCTGCACAGGCCAAGCTGCAGGGTGATGCCATGGTGGTCAGCGTCAGCGGCCTGCCCGCCAGCTGGAGCGGCCGCGCACTGCAGGTCTTCCCGGAAACCGCGCACATCGTGGAGCCGGTCACCACGCCACAGGCCAGCGACGCGGTGGGCAGCAGCACCCCCGCTGCCGGTAGCCCCCCCACCCAGTCCTGGAGCAATGGTGTGTGGAGCGCCCACTTCCCACTGTCCACCCAGCGCGAATCCGCACCCGCCAGCCTGCCCGTAGTCCTTGTCCTGGGCGCCGATAGCCTGCGCACCGTAGCCACCATCAGCGGCACCTGGCCTGCAGCGGGTACCACCACCCCGGTGGCGGCGACCACCGGCCCTGCTGTGCAACCAGCCCCCGCACACAATGGCGGCCTGGGCGCCTGGGGCCTGGCCCTGCTGGCCGCCGTGCTCGGTGGCTTGATACTGAACCTGATGCCCTGCGTGTTACCGGTGCTGGCCATCAAGGTGCTGGGTTTTGCCCGCCACAGCGAACACAGCCGCGCCTCACAACGCGCCCAGGGCCTGGCCTACACAGCCGGCGTGGTGTTGTCGTTTGTCGCCCTGGGCGCCTTGATGCTGGCCCTGCGCGCCAGCGGTGAACAGCTGGGCTGGGGCTTTCACCTGCAGTCACCCGCCGTGCTGGCCGCACTGGCTACGCTGTTTACGCTTTTGGGCCTGAACCTGGCCGGCGTGTTCGAGATCGGCAGCCTGTTGCCCCACCGCATCGCCAGCCTGCAGGCACGCCACCCGGTGGTGGATGCCTTTTTGTCCGGCGTGTTGGCCGTGGCCATTGCATCACCCTGTACCGCGCCGTTCATGGGTGCATCGCTGGGTTATGCCATCAGCCTGCCGGCTGCGCAGGCCCTGGGCATTTTTGCCGCGCTGGGCCTGGGTCTGGCCCTGCCCTTCCTGGCCGCCGCCTGGGTGCCGGCCGTGGGCAACTGGCTGCCCCGCCCCGGCGCGTGGATGGATACGCTGCGCCGCTTCATGGCCTTCCCCATGCTGGCCACCGTGGTCTGGCTGGTCTGGGTGCTGGGCCATCTGAGTGGTGTGGATGGTGCCGGTGCCCTGCTGGCGCTGCTACTAGCCTTAAGCCTGCTGGTCTGGTCACTGAACCTGGAGGGGCGCAGCCGCACCGTGTTTGCTTCCATTTCAATAGCGGCACTATTAGGTTTGACGGGGGCTGTAGGCCCATTGGTCATAAAGATGGAAGACACAACGGCCAGTACCAGCCCTGCAGGTGGCGCGGCCTCCGCATCCCAGTGGCAGGCCTGGGCACCGGGCAAGGTCGAGGCCGAGCTGGCCGCGGGCCGCCCGGTGTTTGTGGACTTCACAGCGGCCTGGTGCATCACCTGCCAGTACAACAAGAAGACCACACTGGGCAATGCCGATGTGCTGGCCGACATGCGTGCGCGCAACGTGACCCTGCTGCGCGCCGACTGGACACGCCGCGACCCCGCCATCACGGTAGCGCTGGAAGCCCTGGGCCGCAGCGGCGTGCCGGTGTATGTGCTGCACCAGGCCGGCAAGGCGCCGGTGGTGTTCTCCGAAATACTGGATGCGCAGACGCTGCGTTCTGCGCTGGCCGCGTTGTAACAGAGGGCGACCGCCATGCAAACCGAGTCCGCCGACATGGCACACATCCTGGACCACTGCCGCACCGTAGCCGTGGTCGGCCTGTCGCCCAAACCGCACCGCGACAGTTTTGCCGTGAGCCGATACATGCAGGCCCAGGGCTGGCGCATCGTGCCCATCAACCCCAATGCCGACAGCATCCTGGGCGAGACCGCCTACCCCACGTTGACCGAAGCGGCACGCCACCACCGCATCGAGCTGGTCAACGTATTCCGCAACAGCGCCGACGTGCCGCCTGTGGTGGATGAGGCCATCACCATCGGTGCCCAGGCCGTCTGGCTGCAAATAGGCGTGGTGCACGACACGGCCGCGCACAAGGCGCGTGACGCCGGGCTTCGCGTGGTGCAAAACCGCTGCCTGATGGTGGAGCACCGGCGGAATACATAACCCCCACGCTCGCCGGGGCGGACGACTAATCCGGGGCGATCGCCGAACGCAAGGTCGGGGCCAGTCGCACAGTCTGCGGCACGCCGGCTAACCGGCCGCACCAGGCCGCCCACTGGGGCATCTCTGCCAGGTGTTCGGCATGGCGACGCTGAGCTGCCGCGTTTGCAAAACCACTGAGCCAGACGATGTGCGACTCGCCCTCCCGCACTGGCAAGCGCGGGAAGTTGTTGGGCGTGGGGTCAGTGGCGAAGCCTACGACCCAATCCGCGCCCGCGGCCAGCCACTGCGCGTGCAGCTCGCGTTCAAACAGGGCAATGAGCGCTTCCGGCGTGCCGCTGCCCAGCGGGCAGACCGTCGCAGTGATCGCCGGCGGCAAGGTCTGGACGTATGACGCC
>JAZKDY010000018.1:52718-54628 GCA_040387325.1 Pseudomonadota bacterium
CTTGGTGAAGTCCTCAAACACCTTGAGGTCCTTGGTGCTCACGGTGGGCCGCGCCGACCTGCGCCTGGGGATCGGTGGCGCAAAGCAGCAGCACATTGTCGCTGTCCACCATGGTGGCGTTCGCGGCCGCGCGGTGGCGCGCCCAGACCGGGCCGTCGTAGAACGCGGCCAGCGCCTTCGGGCGCATCGCCTGATCAGCAAAACCGCGCAGCCAGACAAAACGGTCCGCATCGTCGAGGTCGCGGAACGTGCCGACAACGCGCAGGCCCAGCGCTTCTTGCGGGGCTACGAACGCACGTTCAAACAGATCAATCAGCACGTCACGCTGCCCGGGGTGCAGGGTGTACTGGCGCAGTTCGATCACGGCGGGGATGGGTGTCATGGGGAGGTCCTGAGGTTTGGTGAACACCAATGTAGGCCCAATACAGGGCCAACTATGTCCTGTATCGATGCGCTTGTAGCGCCCACGCTCGCCGGCGGTGAACCTGCCTGGTGTCAATCCGGGCCGGTGAACTGCGACAATCCCCCCCATGACCGACACGACCTTCGCCTCCCACCACAACCCCACTTTTTTGCAGGCCTGCCTGCGCCAGGCCACGGCCCACACCCCCGTTTGGCTGATGCGCCAGGCCGGCCGTTATTTGCCCGAATACCTGGCCACCCGCGTCAAGGCGGGCAACAGTTTCATGGGCCTGGCCACGAATGTGGACTACGCCACCGAAGTCACACTGCAGCCGCTGGACCGTTACCCGCTGGACGCTGCCATTTTGTTCAGCGACATCCTGACCATTCCCGACGCCATGGGCCTGGGCCTGAGTTTTGGCGTGGGTGAGGGCCCGCGTTTTGCCCACCCCGTGCGGGACGAAGCCGCAGTGGCCAAACTGGCCGTGCCGGATCTGGACAAGCTGCGTTATGTGTTTGACGCCGTCTCCAGCATCCGCAAGGCGCTGACCCGCCCCGACGGCAAAAGCCGTGTGCCACTGATCGGCTTCTCCGGTAGCCCTTGGACACTGGCCTGTTACATGGTGGAAGGCGCGGGCTCCAGCGACTACCGCCTGGTCAAGACCATGCTCTACAGCCGCCCGGACCTGATGCACCGCATCCTGGCCACCAATGCCGATTCCGTGGCCGCCTACCTGAACGCCCAGATCGACGCTGGGGCCCAGGCCGTGATGATTTTTGACAGCTGGGGTGGCGTGCTGGCCGACGGCGCCTTCCAGGAATTCAGCCTGGCCTACACGGCCCGTGTGCTGGCCCAGTTGAAGAAGACCCATACCGATGCCGCCGGCAACACCGTGACCATCCCCCGCATCGTCTTCACCAAGGGCGGTGGCCTGTGGCTGCAGGAGATGGCGGCGCTGGACTGCGAGGTGCTGGGCCTGGACTGGACCGTCAACCTGGGCAAGGCCCGCGCGGCCATTGGTGGCGCCGAATATGCGTCAGGCGTGAGTGGCCCGGGCAAGGCCTTGCAGGGCAATATCGACCCCAATGTGTTGTTTGCCCAACCGGCGCAGATCGAAACCGAGGTGGCCCGTGTGCTGGACAGCTTTGGCACACCTTACCAGGGCACAGGCACCGGCCCCACGCACATCTTCAACCTGGGCCACGGCATCAGCCAGTACACACCGCCCGAACATGTGGCGGCCCTGGTAGACGCCGTGCACCGCCATTCCCGTGCGGCACGGGCGTGATCTTTCGGGCATAAGTTTCTTACCATTGTTTTGGTCCAAAACTAAATCTGGCTATTGCACTTATGCACAAAAACAGGGTGAGCCTATCCGGGCAATCCCGCATTTGGGCGACAGACGCTATGAAAGCAATAGCGCTTGTAAGTGGTTGATTCATAAGGAATTCAAACTTTGCTTTTTTTCCGGGCATTCCAGCCAAAGCCTTGATTTTCAAGGCCTCGC
>JAZKDY010000019.1:0-3859 GCA_040387325.1 Pseudomonadota bacterium
TCGCGGCTTGAGCAAATGGACGGTGTTCGCCTGGGCGCATGGAAAATGCTGGTCCATGCCGCGTTGGAGCGCCCGTGGTGGGGCTTCGGATGGACCAGTGTAGCCTCGGCGCAAATGAGCGTCGTGGACCAGTTTCCGGGTGTTGGTATGGTGTTTTCCCAGGCCCATAACCTGTTGTTGGAGTTGATTCTGGGTAATGGAATCCCCATCGGAATATTTTTCGGGGTGGTTCTAATCTATTGGTATGCCCAGACCGCCAGCGTCATCCGTGGTGCCTCCGATGCCGCAATATTCTTGCTGTTGACGGCGACAGGCATCCACGCGCTGTTGGAGCTCCCATTGCACTATGCCTATTTCCTGCTTCCGGTGGGTATGTTCATCGGTGTCCTGAATGTTCGGACCGATAAGCCGGTGGTGCTCCATGTAGCGAGGCCCCTCTCGTGGGCGGTCTTGCTATTGGGCATCGCGGGGTTGCTGATTACTGCGCGTGACTATGTGCAGGTGGAGTCGAGCACTAATGCCTTTCGCTATGAACTAGCCCGCATTGGGCCGTTAACCGCAGAGCCTCCGGACGTCTGGGTACTGACCGATCAACGGGAGATTTTTGATTTGGCAAAGCTGGCCAGTAAAGACCAGATCAACAAAGGCGAGTTGGCACGGTTGGAGAAAGGGGCAATGCAGTTCCCGTCGTCATACCTGTCTTTTCGCACGGCATTTGCCATGGGGCTCCATGGACGTGAGGCTGACGCACGTCGATGGATGGATCGCGCTTGCAAGATCACATCTGCATCCAACTGTTCGTTGTTCAAGAACGCTCTGAATGAATCGGGTCAGACGCGTGCTCGAGCCAGTTCGATCTCATGGCCGAAGGAATAGGCAGCAATACGGCGGCGGCTGGCCACGATGTACCAACGCCTCGTTCTGCATCGCCAGGGCCCGAGATTCTTTTTGCAACAGCGCTTTTGTTGCCATGGCTCAATCCCTTTGCGGTAGGGCCTTGGCCTGCATTCATACCCTGGTTGGTCGCCTGTGCATGTGCCTTCGTGTCACTGGCCGCAGGGTTGTGGTCCGGTTCGGAAACGTGGCGCGATAAAGTATCTGGCAGTTGGGCGATTGCCGCCATGGTCAGTGCGTCTATCGGACTGGTCCAATACCTGGGAGAGTCCACCCATTTCTCACCCTGGATGAATCAGACACCGGCTGGGGAAGCTTTCGCCAATCTCCGCCAGCGCAACCAGTTCGCGACCTTAACGGCCATCGGTCTGGCGTCGCTCTTGTGGTGTGCAAGCCGGAGTGAGAAAGCACCAAGGCCATGGGTTTGGCTTTCTGCTGCGGCTCTGCTGGCAACGGGCACGGCCGCGTCTTCATCGCGCACGGGCATGCTGCAGATGGCATTGTTGGTGTTGCTGGTAGTTGCATGGGGCGATTGGCGCAAGCCCGTCGTGAGACACATGCTGGTGGCGGCAGTGATCGCCTACTGCATTGGCCCTTTCCTGCTGCCCTTATTGGCTGGCCTGGACCCATCTACCGTCGGAGTTTTTGCCCGCCTCCGCGAAGGCGACACCCTGTGTTCCAGCCGGCTTACGCTATGGAGCAACGTCATCCACCTCATCGCCCAAAAACCCTGGCTCGGCTGGGGCTGGGGTGAACTGGATTACGCGCACTTCGTCACCCTGTATTCCGGCCCGCGTTTCTGCGACATCCTGGACAACGCGCACAACCTTCCGCTGCATCTGGCGGTGGAGCTGGGGGTGCCGGTGGCGGTGGCGGTGTGTGCGCTGGGCGTCCACGCCGTGTTGCGGTTGAAGCCGTGGCGCGAGACGCAACCGGAGCGCAAGCTGGCCTGGGCCGTGCTGGCGTTGATCCTGTTGCACAGCATGCTGGAATACCCGCTGTGGTACGGGCCGTTCCAGATTGCGGTGATCCTGTGTGGCTGGATCTTGTGGTCCACGCGTGCGGGGGCGCCGGTGCGGGGTGATGAGGTCACCGGTATCCCCTCGTCGCCGTCGCCGTCGCCGTCGACGTCGCGCTGGCGGCCAGTGCTGCTGACCGGCTGTGGTCTGGTGCTCGCCGCCGTGGCCTACGCCGCCTGGGACTACCACCGCATCAGCCAGCTCTACAAGGAGCCCAGCCTCCGTGCAGAGGCCTACCGCGAAAACACCTTGGAGAAGGCCCGTCATTCCTGGCTGTTCCGTAACCAGGTGGCCTTCGCCGAGTTGACCACGATGAAGCTCACGCGCGAGAACGCACCGCAGGTGCACGCCATGGCCTTGCGCCTGCTGCATTTCTCGCCGGAGCCGCGGGTGGTGCAGCGCCTGATCGAGAGCGCCGTGATGCTGGACCGCAATGACGAGGCGCTCTATTACCTCGAACGCTTCAAGGCCGCCTTCCCCAAGGACCATGCCGCCTGGGCGCAGGCGCTCGCGATCCCGCCGTGATCCGTCTCCGCCCCCCGCGTCAGTCCTTGGTGTTGGCCGGCGGCACGGCCACATAGTCCCCCGACTTGCCCCCGTGTTTCTCCATCAGCCGCACGTCGGAAATGGTCATCCCCCGGTCCGCGGCCTTGCACATGTCATAAATGGTCAGCAGCGCCACCTGCACGGCGGTGAGGGCTTCCATCTCCACGCCGGTGGCGCCCACGGTTTCCACGCGCGCGGTGCACAGGATGGCGTTGGCTTCCAGCTCCACCTCGAAATCCACGGCCACACGCGTCAGTGCCAGCGGATGGCACAGCGGTATCAGGTCGCTGGTGCGCTTGGCGCCCTGTATGCCCGCGATGCGGGCAATGCCCAGCACATCACCCTTGGCGGCGCTACCTTGCTGGATGATGGCCAGCGTGGCGGGCAGCATGCGGATGCGCCCCTGGGCGATGGCGATGCGGTGGGTCTGCGGCTTGCCAGCGACGTCCACCATGTGGGCCTGGCCCTGGGCGTCGAAGTGCGTCAATGGCTGCATGGGATTGGTTGAAAATGGAGCGAAAGAACAGGGCGAAAGAACAGGGTGGATGAGCGTGCTTCCCAGGGCCGGGTTCCGGTTGCAGGAAGCACATGGAAACCCGGCTTTACCGGGGCTTCAATCGCGTCTTGCATCATACGGCTATGCATCTGGCTGACTCTGCTGCGTTGGCGCCCCGCGCGTCCTGGACACCCCGTGTGCGGGCCGGTCTGCTCCACCTGGGCCTGAGCCTGCTGGTGGCGGCGCTGGCTGCGCTGCTGGTGTTTGGACTGTGGTATCCCTATCCCTACCGCGAAACCTCGGGTGGCCGCGAGCTGTTCCAGCTACTGGTTGCTGTAGACGTGGTGGTGGGGCCGTTGATCACCCTCGTCATCTTCGACCCCCGCAAACCCTGGCGCGTCATGCGCCGCGATCTCGCCGTCGTGGGCCTGGTGCAATTGGCGGCGCTGGGTTATGGCCTCTGGACCGTCTACGCCGCCCGGCCCGTGCACTTGGTCTTCGAATACCACCGCTTCCAGGTGGTGCATGCCATCGACATCCCACCCGCATCCTTGCAGCAAGCGCCCGCGGCGCTGCAGGCCTTGCCCATCACCGGCCCCACGCCGCTGAGCCTGCGTCCCTTCAAGGACAACAGCGAGATGATGGAGGCCACCACCCAGGCCATGGCCGGCCTGCCGCAAGCGGCCATGCCCCGGCTGTGGCGCGGTTATGCCGATGCGCGGGATGAAGTGCTGCGTGCCGCCAAACCATTGGCGGAACTGAAGGCACGGTTCCCGGCTCAGACTCCTCTCATCGATGCCACCATCACCGCCACCGGCAGGCCGCAGGATGCCCTGGCCTTCGTGCCCATGATCGACCGCCAGCAGTACTGGACCGTGCTGGTGGACCACCGCAGTGCCGACGT
>JAZKDY010000020.1:0-31210 GCA_040387325.1 Pseudomonadota bacterium
GCAGCACGATGGTGCTGCGCAGGTCGCCCTTATGGGAATAGAGGTTGACGGTGGACGGCGCCCCGTCAAAGCCGCAGAGCTTGGCATCGTTCACATGTGGGGCCAGCAGCGGCTTGGGGCCGCAGCGCAGGCTGGCCAGTTGGCTGGTGGCGTGGTATTCCGCGGCAGCGCCTGCGCGTTCGCCGCCAGCATCATTGCCGGCCACCCACTCAACCTTGCGCTGTTTGCCGTCCGCAAACCACTGGCGGCGCAGTCCACGGGGGTTGCCGTTTACGTTGGTGAACTCCAGCACCAGTTGGCCATTGGTGGCCCATTCCCGCTCGGGGCCTTCGTGCGGGCCGTTGGCGGTGATGGTGAATTCCTTGACCAGCGTGCCATCGCGGTAGTAACGGCTCAGGCCCACACTTTTGCCGTCGCGCAGCTCGTATTCGCGCTCCAGCACGCCGCTGCTGCGGTCTTTGCAGCGCACCATCCCGGTTTTGCCCGCGGTCTGGGAGCCGTCGCTGGTGTTGATGTGTTTGCCTTGAAATTCGCAGTCTTGTACGGCGAAGGCGGATGGGCAGGCCAGGGTCGTCAACAGGGCTGCGGCGCAGAGCAAGGCGGGAGCGGGTTTGGAAGGAAGGCCGGGATGCTTGGATGGGGTCATGTACTTGATACTACCAATGCCGACGGCTAGCCAAGCTCCCCTCCGAAATGCTACGCTTTTAGTAGCGCACTAGGTCCATTCCACGGGGGCTAGCAGCACATTTTACTTACAAGCACCCAGCATCAACGTGTACCGTTGCTTGGCACTGGCCGTGGCACCCAGCCGCGCGTAAAAGCGCAGGGCATCCACATTCCAGTCCGGCGTTTGCCATTGCAGCGTGCTGCAACCCTGCGCACGTGCAAAGGCTTGCAGCGCCTGCACCAGCAACTGACCACCGCCCTGGCCGCGGGCGGCGGGGGCCAGGTACAGGCAGTCCATGTGTGCAAAACGCTGGCCGCTGAGGGTCGAGACGTCCAGCGTGGCGCTGGCATAACCCACGGCGTTGCCGCCCTCCCCGTCCAGCAGCAGCCAGGCATGCAGCTGCCCGCTGGCCAGCGCCGTGTGCAGGCGCTGCGCATGGCCTGCTGCGCTGTAGGCCAAACGCTCATACGCCGCATGGGCGGCGCACAGCGGGGCGAGCGCGGCGGCATCGGCAGGCAAGGCCGCACGCACCACTTGCAGGGTCGCGCCCCGGCAGTCTGCGGTTGTCAACACGCGCACTCTATGGCGGGCGCATCCGCTGACATGGCGCCGGGTGCGCTGCCGGTGGCCACGGGCTGGCCGTCGCGCTGCCAAAAGTCCAGGCCGCCCAGCATCTCCTTCACGGTCAGGCCCAGCGCGGCCAGTTTGTAGGCGCCTTTGGTGGAGCCATTGCAGCCTATGCCGTCGCAGTAGGTCACGTAGACCTTGCTGCGGTCCAGCGCAGCGGTGCTCTGGGCATCCATCAGCCGGTGTGGGAAGTTGATGGCGCCGGGCACGTGGCCTTTGGCGTACAGCTCGGGTGAGCGGGTGTCGACCACAACCAGCGCATCAACACCGCTGCGAAGGTCTTCGGCCACGTCCCAGGCGTCGGCGTGGAAGCTGAGCTTGTGGCGCATGTAGTCGGCGGTCTGGGCCGGGCTGGCGGGGGGAAAGGCGAGCACTTGGGAGGGGGCAGAAGAGGTAGTCATGGTGCGGGTCTCGGTTGGCCTGGTGGTGAACGGTGTCCAGTGTAAAAGTCTGTGGACTTATCATTGATACCAATTTTTTAATACGCATAAGACCAATGAAAGCAGCACAACCCAGTCTGTGGATGGGCCTGATGGACACCACCGCCCGCCCCGGCATGGGTCTGCGCGAGCGCCTGTGCGCGGCCTTGCGTGACGCCATGCGCCATGGCACGCTGGCCGCAGGTGCACGCTTGCCCGCCACGCGGGTGCTGGCGCAGGACCTGGGCTTGTCCCGCGTGACGGTGGAGGCGGCTTATGCCCAGTTGGAGGCCGAGGGTTATGTGGTGCGCCGCACCGGCCAGGGCAGCTTTGTGGCGCTGCAGGCCGACACTGCCGCAGCACCCACATGGCGGCGCAGTGCAGCCGCCCGGGCATTGGCGCCCACCGCCCTGTTGTCGCGCCGCGGCCAGGGCATGGTCGACACCGGTGGTTGTATGGAGCCCCTGCGCCTCCAGGCCTTTGCAGCAGGCAGCCCGGACCTGCGCGCCTTCCCCCACACGCTGTGGCGCCAGCTCACGGCCAGGCGCCTGCGCCACACCCCCGAGGCGCTGATGCGGTACGGCGATCCGCAGGGCCGTGAAGACCTGCGCGAGGCCATCGCCCATTACCTGGTGGCCTCGCGCGGCGTGCGCTGCACGGCGGCGCAGGTGCTGGTGCTGACCAGCTCACAACAGGCGCTGCAGTTGCTGGCCACGCTGCTGCTGGACCCCGGTGACCGGGTATGGATGGAAGACCCCGGCTACCGCGGCGCACGCACCGCCTTTGCCGCCAGTGGCGCACAGCTGGTGCCGCTGCCGGTGGATGCGCAGGGCCTGGTGCCCGACTTCAACCTGCCCGCACCGCGGCTCATCTACCTGACGCCCACCCACCAATACCCCACCGGCCACACCCTGAGCCTGCAGCGGCGCATGGCCCTGGAGGACTATGCGCAGCGCCAGGGCTGCTGGATCGTGGAAGACGACTACGACAGCGAATTCCTCTACGACGTCCGTCCCACACCCAGCCTGCAGGGGCTGGACGATGGTGGGCGTGTCATCTACGTCGGCACCTTCTCCAAGACGCTGTTTCCCTCGCTTCGCATGGCCTATGCCGTGCTACCCGAGGCATTGGTGCAACCCATGGTGACGGCGCGCAGTGTGTACGACGGCCACGTGGCCCAGCTGGCGCAGGCGGTCACGGCCGACTTCATGGCGCAGGGCCACTTTGCCGCCCACCTGCGGCTGATGCGCCAGCTATACCGCAGCCGGCGCGACCTGCTGCTGGATCTGATCCAGCGCAAGCTGCCATGGGCCCAACCGCTCAACAGCACGGGTGGCCTGCAGATCAGCGTGACACTGCCATCGGGCAGCGAGGCCCACCTAACCCGCCAGGCCGCCGCGCTGGGCATCGCTACGCCCAGCCTCAGCAGCCTGCACAGCCAACCCCACACGTCCGACGGCTGGCTGCTGGGTTATGCGGCGCTGCAGCCGGCCGAGATAGAGGCGGCCGTGGACACGTTGAGCACGCTGACCTGGCCTTGAGCACCCGCAGGGCTTGGACCGCCCGAAATAGCTACATTTTTTGTAGCGCAATGCCAATATTTGACGGGGGCTGGAGGCATATTTTTCAATGGAGGTGTGCCATCCCACAGACCACGCGAAGCAGCCGGTGCGTAATGGTATGCATCCTCTGGAGGACACCACAATGACCATACAACACGCCACCATCAACGACCACGTCACCTACCGCCCTGGTGACGGCGCACCCATCGTGATACCGCAGGGGCCGGTAGAGATCGAACTGTCCGCCGACAGCGCCACGCTGGGCTGGACTGATGAAAACGGTGCCGCCGGGTCTGCAGCCATCCCATTGGCGCAGTACAACGAGTATGTGAAGCAGAAGCGCATCACGCTCAACAGCGAACCGGCCACTGCCAGCGGACGATAGCCCCAGGGACCTGCTTCGCGCGCGTGCACCGTGCGCTGTCCCACAGACCTGCGCGCGCGCGCAGCCTGTAATCGCGTTCGGTGGCGCAGCCCTGCGCCGCCCGACCCACAACAACACCACCACCGGAGAGCTCCCATGACCCACCAAGCCACCATCAACGACGAACACGTAACCTACCGCCCCGGTGACGGCGCACCGATAGAAATCCCGCAGGGCCCGGTGGAAGTGGAGCTGGCACCGGACAGCGCCACGCTGAGCTGGACGGAAGAAAACGGTGCCGCCGGTCTGACCGCCATTCCCCTGACGGAATTCATTGACCACGTGGAGCAGAACCGGATTACGGTCGAGAGCGCAGACGCCGCAGCCTGACTACAAAGCCGCCCCCATGGCCCCGGCCTTCTGCAGCCAGTCCCCGCGCTGTGCATCGGTGGAATGGATGATGGGGCCCAGCATCAGGGTTTTGGTCGGGCGAATGCCGCAAAATGCCAGTGTGGTCTTGCGCATCTGGTGGATGGCGGGCATGCGGTAGAACCAGCGGTAATACCAGGGCGGAGTATCCAGAGGCACCAGCAGGTGCGCCGTGCGCCCCTTGAGCAGGGGCACCGGGAAGGGTGAACCCTTGTTGAATTTGAAGGCCCAGCCCGATACAAAGGCCCGGTCCAAAAATCCCTTCAGCAAAGCGGGCACACCGCCCCACCACACCGGAAACACCCACGCAATGTGTTGCGCCCACAGGATGCTGTCCTGTGCAGCCAGCAGATCGGGCTCCAGCGCCTGGTGGTGGGGGTTGCTGCCGTGCAGCAGCGCGTCAAACTGCAGGTCGGCCAGGCGCAGCACACGCACGGTATGGCCCGCTGCCTGAGCCGCCTGGGCATAGGTGTCGGCCAGGGCGGCGCTGAAACTGGTGTTGGACCCGTGGCCCAGGATGACAAGTACGTTGGTGGAATTGCTTTTGGCAGTCATGAAAGATCGGGTTCTGTGGATAAGGAACCCCACCATAAGTCTGCCCTCAGGGGCAGAGTCAAGCCAGTTCTGCGCAGGCCCTGATCTCGATGTTGATTTCCTGCAACTGCCCGTCCAGCTGCTGCAGGCGAACAATCTCCAGCGCAATCTCGGCACGGCGCTGGTCCACCTGCCCGGCCATGGTGGCCCAGTTGGGCTCTACGGCGCCGCCCTCCATCGACGTGCCCACTTCGGCCAGTTTGAAGCCCATGGCCTGCGCCTGCTTGATGAGCCGCACCTGGGTCACATGTTTGTCGGTGTACACCCGGTAAGCACCCATGCGCACCACACGGCCCAGCAGGCCCAGGGATTCGTACAGACGAATGGCTTTGGGCGTGGCGCCGGCACGTTTGGCTAGTTCACCGATATACATAGGGGGGGAAAACTCCTGCGGTGGGGGGTGGATTGAAGGCATTAGGATAGCGCCATGCCACATCCCACTACCTGCCCCTCCTGCCGTTCCCCCATGCACCTGCATGCACTGCCCGGCAACCACGGCCACACCGTCGAGCTGGACCTGTGTTTCCAGTGCCAGGGGATGTGGTTTGACCCACAAGAGAACCTGAAGCTGACGCCCGCCGCGGTGGCAGAACTGTTTCGCCTGTTGCATGAGCACCGTGGCGATGCCCACCATCCGCTGTCCAACGACCTGGATTGCCCGCGGTGCCGCGGTGCCCTGACGCAGGGTTTTGACCTGGTGCGCAGCGGGCGCTACATCACCTACCGCTGCAGCAACGGCCATGGGCGCTTCAGCCCGTTTTCATCCTTCATGGTGGAAAAAGGCTTTGTGCGCCAACTCACCCGCCCGGAGATTGAAGACATTGCCAAACGCGTGGCGGTGATCCACTGCAGCAGCTGCGGTGCCCCGGTGGACATCCGCAAGGACGCGGCCTGCCCCCACTGCCGCTCGGCTTTTTCTTTGCTGGACCCCAAGGCGGTGGAGAAAGCGCTGCAGGGTTATGCCCATGCCGGCAAGGGCCCGACTCACGCCGCCGAGAAGGCGCCTGACATTGCCGACGCGCTGATCATGCTGGAGCGCGACACGCAGCAGGCCAAACGCGAGCAGAAAGCCCAGACCGGCAGGCTGTTCACCACCCGGGAATCAACCAGCGATGTGGACCTGTGGTCCATCGGCATTACGCTGATTGCCGGCCTGCTGGACGACTGAAGCACCCATCCCCCCAACACCCTATGCTTAGCCCCATCAAAAACCTGCTGGCCCAGTTTTTCAACCCGATCGACGATGGCGGTGCACCTGCCTACACCGAGGCGCACGGCCTGCAACTGGCCACGGCCGTGCTACTGGTCGAGGTGATGCGCTCAGATGCCAACAGCAGCGCCACGGAACGCACCGCGGCCGTTGCAGCACTGCGCCACAAGTTCGCGCTCACCGAGCTTGAACTGCAACATTTGCTGGCCAAGGCGGAGCACACGGCCAAGGACAGCAACGACTACTTCCGTTACACCAGCGCCATGAACGCGCAGTTCACGCAGGCCCAGAAAATCCAGGTGGTGGAACACATGTGGCAAGTCGCCTACGCCGATGGGCATCTGGACGCCCATGAAAACCACGTCATCAGCAAAGTGGCGGGCCTGCTGCACGTGACCCACGGTGAATACATCGCGGCAAAAATGCATGCCAAACAGGCTGCCGGGCAGTAACCCCGCGCGCTAGGCGGGCACCGGGTACAGCGGCTTGCCCGTCGTCACAAAGGCGTCCAGATTCCCCAGTGTGGTGCTGGCAATAGCCGCCAGCGCATCTTCGGTAAAAAATCCCTGGTGTCCGGTCACCACCACATTGGGGAAGGTGAGCAGGCGGGCAAACACATCGTCCTGAATGCCCGCGCCTGAGAGGTCACGAAAGAACAGGCCGCCCTCCTCCTCATACACATCCAGCCCCAGGCTGCCCAGCGTGCCAGCCTTGAGCGCGGTTATGGCGGCCTGGGTGTCGACCACGGCACCGCGGCTGGTGTTGAGCAGCATGGCGCCGTGCTTCATGTGGGCAAACGCCTCCGCGTTGATCAGGTGGTGGGTCTGCGGTGTGAGGGGGCAGTGCAGGCTGACCACATCGCTGCGGGCCAGCAATTCTGGCAGGGGCACATACGACACACCCATGGCCACACAGGCCGGGTTGGGCGCGGGGTCTGCGGCCAGCAGTGTGCAGCCAAAACCGGTCATCAATCTGCAAAAGGTCTCGCCAATGCGGCCCGTGCCCACCACACCAATCGTGCGGCCATGGACATCAAAACCCAGCAGACCATCCAGCGCAAAGTTGCCTTCGCGCACACGGGCATGGGCGCGGTGGATCTTGCGGTTCAGCGTGAGCAGCAGAGCCAGGGTGTGTTCGGCCACAGCAAAGGGCGAATACTCGGGCACGCGGCACACCGCCATGCCCAGTTCTTGCGCGGCAAGCAGGTCCACCTGGTTGAAGCCCGCACAGCGCAGTACGACCAGGCGCACGCCCAGAGCGTGCAAACCTTGCACCACCTTGCGGTCCAGTTGGTCGTTGACAAATACACACACGGCATCGGCCCCGGCAGCCGTGGCCACGGTGCTGGCATCCAGCCGCGCTTCCAGAAAGTTGAATATGTGGCCACTAAAACCGGGGGCGCGTTCCAGCGCCTGGCGGTCGTAGAGGCGGGAGCTGTAGACGGTGACATGCATGGTGGTTTACTTCGTTTTTTATAGCGCAACCATTAGATAACACGGGGGCTACAGCCCGATTTGCTCAAAGTCAATGAAGCCGTGTTCGACATTGGTGGCCACCAGCTTGACGTGCACCTTGTCTCCCACCCGCAGTACACGGGCACCGCGGATCACTTTTCCCTCTGCAGGCGGGTTCAGCAGGCGGACCCACACGCCGTCGGCCGCATGGCCGGTGACGATGGCATCAAAGCGCTGGCCAATGCGCGACTCCAGCAGCAGCGCCGCCTCGGACTTGCGCATGTGGCGCTCCACCTTTTGCGCCGCATCTTCCTGGCGGGTGCAGTGCACGGCCAATGCATCCAGCTCGGCATCGGAATACGGAGGCGCCTGCCGAGCCAGGGCGGCCTTGAGCAGGCGCGCGGTGATCAGGTCGGGGAAGCGCCGGTTGGGTGCGGTGGAGTGGGTGTAGTCATTGACCGCCAAGCCAAAATGACCGATAGCCTCTGCACCGGGCGACTCCAGCACGTATTCGCCGCGGCCCATCAGTTTGACAATCACCAGCGACAGATCGGGAAAACGCAACGGGTCGGCCCGGCGGCGCTTGGCCAGGAAGTTCTCCAGCGCTTTGGAGTCAGGGTCAGCCGGCAAGACCTCGCCATACTCCTTGGCCACCGCCACGATGCGCAGCCAGCGTTCGGGCGAGCGCACCACGCGGCGCAGCGATGCCAGCCCCTGCCCCGCCAGGAAACGCGCGGTACAGGTGTTGGTGGCAATCATCACCTCTTCAATCAGCTGGCGGGCACGGTTGTGCACCTGCAGGTGGATGCCGGCCACGCGCTCCCCATCGAAGGTGACCCGCGGTTGAAAGCTCTCAAACTCCAGTGAACCTTCGCCGTGGCGGCGTGCCCGCAGCTGCTGGGCCAGCGCATCCTGTGTGCGCAACTGCGCGTCCATGCCGGGCACGGCGGCAGCGGCAGCTGGCAGGCCACCTTGGCCATCAAGCCAGGCGCTGACCGCGTCGTAGGCCAGCTTGGCCTGGTTGCGCACCTTGGCGCGGTAGATGGTGGAGCCGGCCAGCGAGCCGTCGGCGTTGAACACCATCTCGGTCACCATGGCCAGGCGATCTTGCTGCGCGTTGAGTGAGGTCAGGTCGGTGGACAGGCGTTCGGGCAGCATGGGGAAGATGCGCGCCGATGTGTAGACGGAGGTGGTGTTGGTACTGGCATGCAGGTCAATGGGCGTGTCACGTGGCACCAGGGCATCCACATCGGCAATCGCCACCCACAGGCGCACATTGCCGTTGGGCAAGGCCTCGGACACGGTGAGCTGGTCCAGGTCGCGCGAGTCGTCGTTGTCGATGGAGCACCACAGCAAGGCGGTGAGGTCGTGGATGGCAGGGTCGTTGTCTGCGCCCGGGCCGGTGATGGTGGCCAGTTGCTGCTCCACACGGTCTGAGAACTCGGGCAGCAAGCCGCGCTCGGTCATGGCGTGGATGGCGATGCGAACCAGGTCGCTGCGGTGGTGGGGTTTGTGGTGGGTGGTGCGCATATGGCCAATATACGCTGGCGGACAACATGTCTATACCTTTGATTCGGCCTTACCGCGATCCATCAACACGAAAAAACCACAAAAATACTTACCCCTACCCTCTGTGGGCTAGGTTGTGGATAAGCGTGTTCACAAGCCGCAGAACCCGCGCCAGGCTTGGCTGCCCAGACCGTGCCTTGTTTTTAAGCGGCTCTGGAGTGGTCGGTTTTTTCGACCTGGGTGTGTGTTAAGGCAGTGCTGCTGGAAACAGGGCGCAAGGCCAGACCACCATGTAAATGCCGCACCTGCACAAACCCCTGGCTGCGCAACCACTGGGCGGCCTTGAGGCTGCGTGTGCCACTGCGGCAGACCAATACCACCGGCGCCGCCCGGGACTCCAGCCATGCCGCCGGCAGCGTAGTGATGGTGCTCAGTGGCACATTGATGGCGGCCAAAGTGCCGTAGCGCAGGCCGCGGCCGGCATGGTGCTCGGCGGCCTCACGCACATCCAGCAATCTGGTTTTGGGGTGGGCCGCCAGATAGGGGTCTAACTCGCTCCACTGCAAAGTCATCGCCGCTGCGTCTGCTGTGCTGCAAGGCGCGTGGAGCAGCGCCGCACTTGCGGATGCCGGTTCATCCGCTTCACCGCGGTGCATGGCCAGCAGAACCTGGCCGCAACGCGCGATGGCGGAACAGGCAGCGTCTATGGCCGCAGCGCCGACCAGGGGGCCAATCGACAAACGCACCGCAGACATGGTGCGCCAGGCTGGCAGGCCCATGGCCTCCAGCACATAACTCGGCGCCGCCTTGGCCGCACTGCAGGCGCTGCCGGCGCTGACACGCAAGCCGGCCGCGTCAAATACATCCAGCATGGCTTTGCTGCTGATGCCGGGTACCGAGAAGTTCAACGTGGTCGGCAGGCTGTGTGCCAGCGGCACATTGAACACGATGGCGGGGAATGCCATACGCAGGCTGCGTTCCAGCTGGTCGCGGTAATTGCGCAGCGTGGCATGGCTGGCAAAAGTATTGCCCTGCTGCAGGGCATCGAGCACAGCCCCCAGAGCAGCAATACCCGGCATGTTCTCCGTGCCGCTGCGCAGGCCCCCCTCTTGCCCGCCACCCGCCATCAGCGGTGTAAAGGGCGCGCCACGGCGCACAAACAACATGCCTGTGCCTTTGGGTGCGTACAGCTTGTGGCCGGAGAACGGCGCGTAGTCTATGCGGCTGTGTTCCAGGTCCAGATCCACCTTGCCCAGGGCCTGCACGCAGTCCACTAGCCACAGGGCCTTGCTGTGGGCCTGGATCAGCATGTTTTCGATGGCGGCCAGATTGGTGATGACGCCGGTTTCGTTGTTGGCGGCCATGGTGCACAAGAGCGCGGTGTCCGGCAACCAGTCGGCCAGGGTTTGCAAGTCGTGCTGGCCTTCGCTGTCGACCGGCAGCGCACGCAACTCCAGCCCCAGACCCAGCACGGTATTCCAATGCTCCAGCGCCTGTGGCACGGCCTTGTGTTCGGTGGAACCATACACCATCAACTGGCTGTGCCCTGTGCGGCGTGGTCCTATCGCGCGCAGGGCCGACAACACCGCGGTCTGAATCCCTTCGGTAGCACCACTGGTGAACACCAGGTGCCCATCACCCGCCCCTAGCACCTGCGCCGCCGTGGCGCGGGTCTGGTCCAGCAAGGCCTTGGCGACGATGCCGTGCGAATGGCTGCTGCTGGGGTTGCCAAACTGTTCACGCATGGCACGGGTAGCGGCGGCTATCGCAGCGGGCAGCACATGGGTGGTGGCGTTGGAATCCAGGTACAGGGTGTGGGGCATGGGGTGGGGGCAATGTTGGAGAGTGGCCAGAAGTGTAGAAAAAGCACGCCACAAAAACATTCCAAATTTCACTCTATTCACGCACAATAGAGAATGAAACTCTTAATTTCATTAACCTCATAGAACAAAATGCTAGATCGCCTCGATATGCAGATACTGGATGCCCTGCAACGCGATGCAACGCTTTCCATGGTGCAACTGGGCGCGCAGGTGGGGCTGTCCAGCACACCTTGCTGGAAACGCGTCAAACGGCTTGAAGAAGAAGGTTTTATCGAGCGGCGCGTGGCGGTCGTCAACCGCCACAAGGTCGGCTTGCCCGTCACAGTGTTTGTCAGCATCCGCGCCGGCCAGCACGATGAGAAATGGCTGACCCGCTTTGCCGCCGTGGTCAGCACGCTGCCCGAGGTGCAGGAGTTCCACCGCATGAGTGGCGATGTGGACTATTTGCTGAAGGTGGCGGCCTCCAGCATCGAGGGTTACGACCGTTTCTACAAAAAGCTGATCAGCCTGGTGGACCTGGCAGGCGTGTCGTCGGCCTTCTCCATGGAGCAGATCAAGAGCAGCACCGCCCTGCCCCTGGTCTGATGCGCCGCGCGGCTTGCCAAGGGCGGCGGCCATTGCGATACTGCGCAGTCCGAACGGGAGGAGCCCCATGGTGAATGTGGAATTCGCGGCCAGCCTGCGCCGCCATGTGCAGTGCGGGCCGCAGAGCGTGGCGCCCGGCAGTCTGCGCACGGTGCTCGACACCGCGTTGTCGGCAGCCCCACCCGAACTACGCCACTATGTACTGGACGACCAGGGCCATATCCGCAAACATGTGGCCGTCTTCATCAACAAGACCATGGTGCTGAACCGGCAAAAACTGGACCAGGCCCTTACCTCGGGCGACACGGTACTCGTTATTCAGGCGCTGACCGGCGGCTGATCCATTACAGGAGATTCATCCCATGCAAACACTTCTGGTAGCCACCCGCAAGGGCCTGTTCGTCGTCCGCGGTCAGGGAACACAATGGGCCGTTGCCGCCCACCACTTTGCCGGTGACCCTGTCAGCCAGTTGCTGGCCGACCCGCGCGATGGCACCTGGTATGCCGCGCTGCGCATGGGCCACTTTGGCGTGAAGCTGCGCAAGAGCACCGACCAGGGCGCCAACTGGACCGAGATCACCTCCCCCGCCTTCCCCACCAAACCGACCGAAGGGCCACTGGCCGAAGACCCCACGCCCTGGAATGTGGAAATGTTGTGGAGCCTGACCCCCGGCTCCGCCGCTGAGCCCGGCACGTTATGGGCCGGCTGCATGCCGGCAGGTTTGTTCAAATCGGAAGACGGTGGCAACAGCTGGGCGCTGAACACTGCGCTGTGGGAACACCCCAAACGCCTGGGCTGGTTTGGGGGTGGCAATGACTACCCCGGCATGCATTCGGTGCTGGTGGACCCGCGCAATGCGCAACACATCACGCTGGCCATTTCCTGCGGCGGCGTCTGGCAGACCACCGATGGCGGCAAAACCTGGAGCCTGACCGCCGAGGGCATGAAGGCCGACTACCTGCCTGCGGATAGCGAACAAGACCCTAACACCCAGGACCCGCACCGCATGGTGCAGTGCACGGCCCAGCCCGATGTGTTGTGGGTGCAGCACCATTGCGGCCTGTACCGCTCCACCAACGGCGGCCAGCTGTGGGAAGGCATTGCCGCACCCAAGCCCTCCGGCTTTGGTTTTGCCGTGGCCTGCGACCCGGTGGACCCGTTGCGCGCCTGGTTTGTGCCCGCCCAGGCCGATACCCACCGCTACCCGCTAGACGGGAAAATGGTCGTCAACCGCACGGATGATGGCGGCAAGACCTTCACCACCTTCACCAGCGGCCTGCCCCAGCAGGACGCCTACCATCTGGTCTACCGCCACAGCCTGGAGCTGGCACCGGACCGGCAAACGCTGGCCATGTCGTCCACCACCGGCGGACTGTGGATCAGCGCCGATGCGGGTGAACGCTGGCACTGCGTGTCCAGAGACCTGCCACCGGTGGCGGCCCTGGGTTGGGTTGCGGCCTAGATGCCGTTTACGCCGCTGCACATGGGTCCTGGCCTGGTGGTGAAGGCCGTATTGGATAAAAAATTCTCGCTGATGGTGTTTGGCTGGTCGCAGATTCTGATCGATCTGCAGCCACTGTTCGTCTTGACGACGGGGCGTGGCGAGTTGCATGGCTTCTCCCACACCTTACTGGGGGCCACCCTGATAGCGCTGCTGGGCGGTGCCACCGGAAAACACCTGGGCGAACTGGGCCTGCGCATCCTGCGCGAGCCACGGCACCTGCCGATTGGCTGGGGCGTATCTTTTGCCAGCGCCTTCATTGGCACCTACAGCCACATCTTCATCGACAGCGTGATGCATGTGGACGTGTTGCCGCTGCTGCCCTTTAGTAAGGAAAGCCCTCTGCGCGGCATCATTTCCATCAACGACTTGCACTGGGTGTGCCTGGCAGCCGCCCTTGTAGGCGGTCTGGCCTGGTATGTGGTGGACCGCTGGAAGCAAAGGGCAATCCAATAGCTACTATTTTGATAGCGTACTAGTTATATTCCGCGGGGGCTAGAGGCCATTTTCTCATAAAAAACCTCTTCGTACCCATGAACCCTGCCATGCCCCGCTTTACCTCCGACCGGTTTGTGCTGCGTGTATTTACGCCAGCCACCGGTTTAGATCCACAATGCCGCAGGAGGTGCGGGTATGAAACGACTCAAGACTATTGCCATCGTCATCGCAGTGCTGGCCGCGGTGCTCGCCATGGCGACCTGGCTGGTGTTCCAACTGCCCAGCTTTGGTGGCACGGCCGATGGCGCGCGGCTGGCGCGCATGCAGCAGTCCAAACAGTTCATCAACGGGCGTTTCGAAAACACACCGCCCTACGTCAGCAACATGTCGCTGCAGCGCGAGCTACACGATTACATGGGCGACCAGGTGCGCGAGCCCACGTTTGAAGTACCGGTGCTGAAGATGTCCGCGCAGGATTTGGACAAACCCGCTGCACCGGGCCTGCGCACCTGGTGGCTGGGCCACGCCAGTGTGCTGATCGAGCTGGACGGCGTGCGCATTCTGACCGACCCCGTACTGTCACAACGCACCTCTCCGTTCCAGTTCATGGGTCCGGCGCGGCTGCACCCGGCGCCTCTGCCGCTGGCGCAGTGGAAGGCCATAGACGCGGTGGTGATTTCACACGACCACTTTGACCACCTGGACATGGACACCATCCGCCACCTGGCGCAGGGTGGCACGCATTTTTATGTGGGCCTGGGCATTGGTGCCCACCTGGAGCGCTGGCAGGTACCAGCCGCGCAAATCCACGAGATGGACTGGTGGGAGCAGGCCAGCATCAAAGGTGTGGTCATCCACTGCACACCGGCCCGGCATTACTCGGGGCGCACCAGCATGAACAACTCCACACTGTGGGCGTCATGGATGGTCAAAGGCCCCACCCATTCGGTCTACTTCAGCGGCGACACGGGTTATGGGGGCCACTTCAAGGCCATACGCGAACGCCTGGGTGCGCCCGGACTGGCGTTGATCAAGGTGGGCGCCTATGGCGACACGTGGATGGACATTCACATGGGGCCAGAGTCTGCAGTGCAAGCCCACCAGGACCTGGGGGCGCAAACCATGCTGCCGGTGCACTGGGCCACCTTCAACCTGGCCTACCACGACTGGGCCGAGCCCGTGGTGCGCACGCTGGCCGCGGCCAAGACCCAGGGCACACAGGTGGTGGTGCCGCGTGTGGGTGAGCGGTTTGAATTTGGCCAGCCGTTTGACAACAAGCCCTGGTACCTGCCGCCACCCCAGTAAGGGATTCAACCGGTCATCCGCACCTGCAGCAGCTGTGCGGGCACGCTGGGGTCGTCCGGGTCGGTGACCAGCGTGCAGACCCAGGACGTACCACCCGTTTCAGCCGTCACCGCCAGGCCCTCCACCTTGGGTGCACCTTCCAGCAGGTGCAGCGCCTGCAATTTTCCATCGGCACCCACAGTCCCAATGGCCGAGGCCACACAGGCGCCATCCAGGTAACTGTTGTCGGTGTTCTCGGCCACCGCGCTGAACGCCCAAGCGCCACCGTGCAACGCAGCGCCATCGGTCAATCCCAGTGGCACCCCATCGACACTGCCCAGATCCAGCAATTGCACCCCCTTGGCCGTGGGAGCTTGCGGCTGTACACCCGCCAGCCACGGTGCCATCAGGTTCCAGTCAAAACGGATGCAGGCGTTGAGTGCGTTGCCTTTGTTGCCGCGTTGCAGCAACAGCAATTCACCGCTGACCAGCAACGCACCCTCAATATTCAGGTCCGTAAAGCGTTTACGCAGGGGTGCATACAGCGCGGCAAGGTCTACGGTGGCCATGCGGCCATTGGGCTGGCCCTGCACATCCAGGGCGACCAGCACACCGGTTTCACGATTGGGCTTGGAGCCTGAACCCAGCGCCAACAGCGCGCCCGCAGGGCAGCCTGGCAGCGGCGGTAGATGGACCAGGCTCTCAAAATCGGGCTTGGCCTTTTTGCGTTTGTCCTTGTCTTGGGGCAAATTGCCTTCCAGCAGGCGCAGCAAAGACCCCGTCGGGTGTTCGGGGTCGCTGCCGGGCGCAGCGTCGGCCTGTGCGGCCGTGGGCTCATCGAACATGCCCAGATGCATTTCATCGTCCGCCACTACATACAGGCGTTGGCGCACCCGGACCAGGCCGCTGGCCGCACTCAAGTGGGGCTGCCCGCGCGGGTGTTGTGCGGGGTCTATGCGCAGGGTCTGGATGAGGCGAGACGGTAATTTGGCTTGGGTATCGATTGCCATAAGGGCCTTCTCTGTGTTTTGTGGCATGGTACAGCTTGGGATTGGGTTAACCTCGCCGCCTCACTACCGGAAGTCACACCATGAAAAAACTCAAAGTCACCATCCAGCTCGAAATGTCGGTCCCCGATGACTGGGAGCTGTCCACCACCTCCGAAGGCGGCCAGGTCCTCAAGCTGCCCAATGACCAGTACCTGGATCTGGCCATCGAGCCGCTGTTCGCCACCGACCCCGAAGACACCTGGAGCAGCACCGAAGACAACGACGCGCTGAACGATATCCTGGACATGGTCGAAAGTGAAGAAGTAGCCTACGAATTCGTCACGCACTGAGTCGACCCAGCCAATCCCATGCGCCCTCTTTCGCTCCGTGTGGTCAATACCAACGTGTACAGCGTGCACCTGGCTGACGGATCACACGTGGGCAACCTCAAGCACATTGGCAACCTCTGGAAATTCAAGGCCGTGGGGTATGACGCTGACGGAGGCGTATTGCCCGGTGGCGGGCCATTGACTGATCGCCACAACACCGTGTTTGACACGCCGGATGTCACAGACATCAACACCAAACTGGGCGCCTAGTCCGCCATGACCAGCTTCCACCGCCGCCCACTGCCCGATTCCCTGGTTGCTTTCAGCAGCACCATGGGGCGCGACATGCTGGCCAGTGCCATGGCAGCCGGAGATGCAGCAGCGTTTTTCCCGCTGGTGTCCCACCTGCACACCCAGGCCGAGCCCGCATGGTGCGGTTTTGGCACACTGGTCACGGTGCTCAATGCCCTGGAGATCGACCCGGGACGGGTCTGGAAAGGACCTTGGCGATTTTTTGGCGAGGAGCTGTTGATCTGCTGCAAGTCGCTGGAACTGGCAGCGGCCGAAGGCCTGACATTGGGCGAAGTCGGCTGCCTGGCCCAATGCAATGGTGCAGCGGTGCATTTGCAACACGCCCTGCCCGACGGTATGCAGGCCTTCAGGCAAGCCCTGCTGTCGTCGGTGCGCGCACCGAGCGGCCCGTTCATCGTAGCCAACTATGACCGTGCGACGCTGGACCAGACCGGGACCGGCCACTTTTCACCCCTGGCCGCATGGCATGCGCCCACCGACCACGTACTGGTGCTGGATGTGGCGCGCTTCAAGTACCCGCCCCATTGGGTGCCGGTGGAGCGCCTGTGGGAGGCCATGTGTGCGCTCGACAGCAGCGCACAAGCCCCGCGCGGCTATCTGCTGATGGACCGGGCGGACCGCCCGGAGCGACCTGAAGGCCTGGATGCACTGCTGACCCGCCTGAACGGTCTGGGTCTTGGCACCTGCCCGCCCGGCACAAACAAAGGTATTTCGAATGACTAGTGCCCAGTGGTTTTTGCTGATCGGCGGCTTGTTGCTGTTGCGAGGCCTGTCGGCCGGTCTGATGCAGCGCTTGCCCGTCACACCGGCCATCATTTACCTGGGAGTCGGCATGCTGGTGGGGCCCAGCGGGTTGCACCTGTTCCATTTCAATCCCTTGAAAGAGTCGGCCTTGCTGGAGATATTGACCGAGGTGGTGGTGTTGATATCGCTGTTTTCCGCTGGCGTAAAAATGCCGGGCGCCTTCACCGTTGCACGCTGGCGCGCCCCAATCCTGCTGGCAACGGTCTCCATGGCCGTCACCGTGGCGATGGTTGCTGCGTTCAGCGTCATGGTGCTGGGGCTGCCATTGGGCGCAGGCGTATTGCTGGGCGCCATACTGGCACCTACCGATCCCGTACTGGCCACGGACGTGCAAATACGCCACCCCGGCGACCGCGACCAACTGCGCTTCACCCTGACCTGCGAAGCGGGCATGAACGACGGCAGCGCCTTCCCTTTCGTCATGCTGGGTCTGGGCCTACTGGGTTTGCACGGCCTGGGCGACAACGGCATGCGATGGGTACTGGTCGACGTGGTGTGGGCCACTGTGGGGGCCATAACCATTGGCGTTGTAGGTGGTGTGGCACTGGCGCGTTTAGGCTGGGTACTGCGACGCGGCGCACACAAACACGCACTGATGGACGATTTCCTGGGATTGGGGTTGATAGGCGTGGTCTACGGCCTGTGTGTCATGGTGAACGCCTGGGGGTTCCTCGCAGTCTTCTTTGCCGCGGTAGCACTGCGCCAGACGGAGCAGCGCCTGGCAAAAGCCGAATCACTTCCAGGCGACGCCGAGCCATTGCCCACGGTGAGCGAAGGCTCCCTGGTCTTCAAGGAGCATTTGGAGCGCCTGTCCGAGATGGTGCTGGTGATACTGATTGGTGGGACTTTGTTTGTCACGTCCTGGACGTGGGCTGCTGTAGCTCTCAGCCTTTTCCTGTTTGTACTGGCACGCCCACTCAGTGTGCTGGTAGGGCTGGCGGGCACCGGCACGCCGTGGAAGATTCGCGGCCTGTCCGCCTGGTTTGGCGTGCGTGGCGTAGGCTCTTTGTACTACCTCATGTTTGCCATACAGCACGGTCTGCCCGAGTCCCTCGCGCTGCAACTGACCCAGCTCACATTGATTGTGGTCACCCTCTCCATCGTGTTGCATGGCACCAGTGTGAAACCACTTCTGGGCCTGTTCTGGAAGCGTGCGCGGCCCACACCCGACCAACCGCCAGACCAATAGCCGCCCCCCGTGCGGAGCAAGCGGTTGCTCGCGGCCCATTCAGCAAAAAAAAGAGGCCAGACAGCCCACGCTGTTCTGGCCCCACCCCCGACAAAAAACTTTGAAAGATCCCAGACATGCGGCACCACCTTGCACTGCCAATGCCTTACTTCCGTTGATTTATGAAAGCGCTTTCATTTTGACGCAAACAGTACCATCCATCAACTGGGTAGATACCCTAGGTGACATGCTCAGTACCCGATGCTACATTTATGAAAGCGCTTTCAGAACAAATGATAAACAATCAAAATTTGCCTAACTGGCATCGATACGGCGACGCCCTCGCCCATGGAACCCTTCAATGAAGCTACCGGCATCACTGCGCTTGTCCCCATCCTGGGCGCCATTTGTACTGTTAAGTCCTTTCGTGGTTCTGTTTCTGGTGTTTGGTCTGTTCCCGCTGGGATTTTCCATGTACCTGGCGTTCCAGTCATGGGACCCCACTGGCGGTCTAAACGCAATGAACTATGTGGGCTGGAGCAATTTTGCATTCGCCTTGCAGGACGAGTGGTTCTGGAAATCGTTGAAGAACACCGCCTGGCTGGCACTGGTCTCGGGCGTGCCACAACATGTGGTGGCCATTCCATTGGCTTACTTCATCCACTCATCCTTCCGTCGATACCGCAATGCCGTGGTGGGTGCCTATTTCATGCCCTACATCACCTCGTCAGTAGCGATAGCGATTTTGTTCAGCTCGCTTTTCTCCACGGACTTTGGTCTGATCAATGTGGCGCTGCAAATGCTACACCACACGCCCGTACTGGGTTGGCTGATACCTGGCACGCCCATTGACTGGTTGAACCAGCCGGACAACATCAAACCCGCCATCGCCCTGATCGTGTTCTGGCGCTATGTGGGCTTTAACGTCGTGCTGTACCTTGCCGCGCTGCAAACCATACCGCCCGATATATACGAAGCAGCCACGATGGACGGTGCCGGACGTTTCCAGAAATTCTGGTACATCACCCTGCCCAGCCTCAAACCCATGATGTTTTTTGGTGTGACGCTCAGCGTCATCGGTGGTTTGCAGTTGTTTGAAGAACCTTTCATTCTGACCGGAGGCAAGGGTGGCTCGGACCAGGCCGGCATGACGACTGCCGTGTATCTGTACCGCATGGCCTTCGACTTCAATGACTTTGGCGCGGCCAGTGCCATGTCGTGGCTGCTGTTTGTGGTGGTGGCCGTGCTGACATGGGTCACCAACCGCGCCTTCCGCCAGCGCGGCCAATGATCCACCCGCACACGCTATGAAAACCGAACGTCTCGCCCCTTGGGCCGCTTACTGTGTTGTGGGAATTGGCATGCTGTTCATGCTGGCCCCTTTCTATTTCATGTTCGTCTTTGCGACGCACTCACGCGTTGAAATCTTCAGCCTGCCGCCACCGCTGTTCTTTGGCGATGACTTCTTCAACAATCTGGCAATCCTGACGCGCAAGATCCCCTTCTGGCGCAATCTGGGCTGGAGCATTTACGTGGCGCTGGCATCGACTGCGCTGACGCTGCTGTTTTGCTCCATGGGCGGTTACGCCTTTGCAATGTTCGACTTCCGCTTCAAGAACGTCTGCTTTGGCCTGGTCATGGGCACCATGCTGCTGCCGTCCTTCATGAACATGATCCCGACCTTCATGATCATGGACATCCTGGGCTGGATTGATGCGCCCAGGGCGCTGTTCATCCCCGGGGCTGCCAGCGCGTTTGGCATCTTTCTGATGCGCCAGTTCGTCAGCTCCTCCATCCCGCGCGAGCTGGTGGAGGCCGCGCGCATGGACGGTTGCAGCGAGTTGGGCATTTACTGGCGCATCGTGTTGCCGCTGCTCAAACCTGCGCTGGGCACGCTGGGCCTGATCACCTTCATTGCATCGTGGAACAACTTCATCGGTCCACTGATCGTTATGCGCTCGCCTGACATGTACACCCTTCCCCTGGCATTGCGCAGCTTGCAAAGCCCTGTCGACACCGAGTGGGGCGCACTGATGGCGGGCTCCGCCATTGCCACCTTGCCGCTGATCATCCTCTTTATCGTTTCCTCGAAACAGCTGATCTCTGGCTTGACTGTGGGCGCTGTCAAGTAAGCCCAGCTACGCCACGCAACCATCCTACCCTTCTTCCTTTTTCTGAATCCATGACCACGCCGTTGCCACCCCTCACCAAATCCCAGTTTCCAGACCACTTTGTGTGGGGCGTTGCCACCAGTGCCTTCCAGATCGAGGGGGCCGCCTTGCAAGACGGCAAAGGCCCTTCCATCTGGGACAGCTTTTGTCGCCAGCCGGGCGTGATCGCGGACAACAGCAATGGCGATGTCGCCTGCGAGCACTACACACGCTGGGCGTCGGACCTGGACATGGTTGCCGACCTGGGGGTGGATGCGTACCGCTTCTCCATCGCTTGGCCGCGTGTGCGCCCTACCGGCAGCGGCGCCTGGAATGACAAGGGCCTGGACTTTTACGAGCGGCTGGTCGACGGCCTGGTAGAACGCGGCATCAAGCCCTATCTGACACTGAACCACTGGGACTTGCCTGACGCCCTGCAGGCCAACGGCGGCTGGGCGCACCGAGACACCGTGCACCGCTTTGTGGAATACGCAGAAGGCATCCATGCCCGCATGGGTGACCGGCTGGCCTCGATTGCCACACACAACGAGCCGTGGGTGATGGCGGTGCTGGGCCATGAGACCGGCGTATTTGCACCGGGCATCAAGAACCGTGCGACTGCTGCCCAGGTGTCACACCACTTGCTGCTGAGCCACGGCCTGGCGGTGCAGGCATTGCGTGCACACGGCAGCCAGGCCTCGTTGGGGATTGTGCTCAATTTGTCGCCCATGCACCCCGCTACACCAACCGATGCGGACAGAACACAGGCCCGGCTGGAAGACGGCAAGCTATTGCGCTGGTACATGGATCCATTGTTCAAAGCCAGCTACCCGCAAGATGTGCTGGACCATCTGGGTGCAGATGCACCGCACATGCAGGCCGGTGATCTGGCGAACATCGCCGCACCTATCGACTTTCTGGGGGTGAACTACTACTCCCGCTCCGTGGTCAGTGCCGATCAATCCTGGAAAGCAGAGTCCAGTGGTCTGGAAATCACCGACATGGGCTGGGAGGTATATCCCGAAGGCTTGACCGAGCTTCTGGTGCGCATGCACCGCGACTACCCCGTGCCGCCCCTGTATGTGACGGAAAACGGTGGTGCGTTCAAGGACGTTCTGGAAAGCGGACGTGTGCGCGACGACGGGCGTACCAGATACATCCAGCGCCATATCGCGGCGGTGGCCGAGGCCATGCGCCAGGGCGTGCGCATGGAGGGCTATATGGTGTGGAGCCTGATGGATAATTTTGAATGGGCATCGGGCTACGAGAAGCGCTTTGGCATCGTGCATGTGGACTATGACACCCAGGTGCGCACACTCAAGGACAGTGCGCGCTGGTACCGGGACTTTCTGACCCAACCCCCATCACAGCGCGCGACCGCTCGCTGATCTCCAAACGCACTCCCGCTAATTTCCGACAAGGACACCACCAACATGGGCCAGGTTTCACTGCGGGCGATCCGCAAACGCTACGACACGGTAGAAGTCATCCGGGGGATAGACCTGGATGTTGTCGAGGGCGAATTTCTCGTCTTCGTGGGGCCCTCGGGCTGCGGAAAATCCACCACACTGCGCATGATTGCGGGACTGGAAACCATCACCAGCGGTGATCTGCTGATCGATGGCCTGCGTGCGAACGACCTGCGCCCCGCCGACCGCGGAGCCGCGATGGTGTTCCAGAGCTACGCCCTCTACCCCCACATGACCGTGGCCGAGAACATGGGCTTTGCACTGAAGATGGCCCATGTGCCCACGGCCCAGCGCAATGAGCAGGTCAATCGCACCGCGGAAATTCTGCGCATCACCGACCTGCTGGGCCGCTACCCCAAAGAGCTCTCCGGTGGCCAGCGCCAGCGGGTCGCCATCGGCCGAGCCATCGTGCGCAAGCCCAAGGTGTTCCTGTTTGACGAGCCGCTGTCCAATCTGGATGCGGCCCTGCGTGTGAACATGCGCATCGAGCTCTCACGCCTGCACAAGGAGCTGCGCACTACGATGATCTATGTCACCCACGATCAGGTGGAAGCCATGACCATGGGTGACCGCATTGCCGTCTTCAACCAGGGCAAGATCGAACAGATTGGTGGCCCCATGGACCTGTACAACCGGCCAGCCAACGAGTTTGTTGCGGGTTTCATCGGCTCACCCCGCATCAATTTCATTGACAGACCTGATACCGGCAACGCGCCCCTGGCGCACCTGGAGCTGTGGAAGCACTTGACCCTGGGCCAGCATCCCGATGCCCGCCGGGTGGGTATTCGGCCGGAGCACGTGGGCATCGGTGCACCCGAAGCAGGCGTAGCCGCCACGATCGAGCTGGTCGAGCAGCTGGGTGATGCATTGATGGTGCACGTGCGCGTCGATGGCATTGCAAATCTACTGATTGCCAAGGTTGCCAGCAGCGAGGGCTTGCTGGCCGCCGGCCAGACGGTCGGCCTCACGACCGGCGCAACACCCCGAGCTTTGGCGTTTGATGGCCAGGGTCTTCTGCTCCCAGCTTCCTAACCCTTTGATCGACTGAGTTTTGGCCATGTCCCACTCCACCACCCGTACCCCTGTTCAGCATTTTTTGACAACAAAAGACCGCAAGGGGCATCTCGTTGCGCAGCCAGCGGGGACGATGGACCGCACCACCCTGGCACCACAGGATATGCCACATGTGCTGGTCAATCCGGATCGCAAGTTCCAGGCGTTGCTGGGCTTCGGGGGCGCGTTCACCGAGTCTGCAGCCCTGACCTGGAAAGCCCTGTCCAAAGAGCAATCCGAACAGGTGCTGCGCGACTACTTTCACCCCACCAAGGGCCATGGCTACAGCCTGTGCCGGGTGCACATGAACAGCTGCGACTTTTCAATAGGCAACTACGCCCACGCCAAAGTGCCCGGTGATGTGGACCTGAAGCACTTCACCATCGACCGCGACCGCGAGGCCCTGCTGCCCTTCATCAAGGCAGCACAGAAAGTGTCTGCACGGCCTTTGCAACTACTGGTTTCGCCCTGGAGCCCGCCGCCATGGATGAAGTCCAACGGCGAGATGAACAACGGCGGCAAGCTCTTGCCTGCCTACGCCCCGGCATGGGCGCAGTGCTTTGTACGTTTCATACGGGAATATGCGGCCGAAGGCGTGCCGATATGGGGCGTATCGGTGCAAAACGAGCCCATGGCCACACAGCGCTGGGACTCCTGTATTTATACCGCCGAAGAGGAGCGTGACTTTGTGCGCGACCACCTCGGGCCCGCACTGGTCAAGGCTGGCTTGGGCCATATCAAAATCGTCATTTGGGACCACAACCGCGACCTGATGGTGGAACGTGCCAGCGTGGTTTACTCCGACCCCAAAGCCGCGCAATACGTGTGGGGCTGTGGCTTTCACTGGTACGGCGAAGACCATTTTGACCATGTGCAACTGGTGCACGACGCGTGGCCGGACAAGGCCCTGCTGTTTACCGAAGGCTGCCAGGAGGGTGGTCCCCACCACGGCTCATGGGCTCTGGGCGAACGCTACGCCCGCTCGATGATCAACGACCTGAACCGCTGGACCACGGGCTGGATAGACTGGAACATGTTATTGGACGAAACGGGTGGCCCCAACCACGTGGGCAACCTGTGCAGCGCACCCATCCACGCGGACAGCGCCACCGGAAGCCTGCTGCACCAGAGCTCCTTTGCCTACATCGGGCACTTCAGCCGCTTCATCCAACCCGGCGCGCACCGCGTGCTGTGCGCGGCCAGCCGACAGGACCTGGAAACCACGGCTTTTGTGAACCCGGACGGCCGAGTCGTGGTCGTTGTGATGAACCGCACCGACAAGGCCATCGCCTTCACGTTGCGGGTTCAGGAATTTCACTGCCCGGCCGAACTGCCGGCGCGGGCGATTGCTACTTTTGTGGTGGGTGCCTAGCGTTTCTGGTAAATGCGGACGTACTCGACGTCCATCTGAACGGGGAAGATGGTGTCGTCCACGGCACCCCCCAGATCCCCGCCAATCGCCACATTCAGAATCATGAATTGTGGCGCATCAAAGGGCCAGGCTGCCAATCCAGTGCCTGGGTTCTTGTAGGTGAAGTGCACCTTGCCGTCGACTGCAAAGCTGATCTGCTGTGCCGTCCAGTGCATCTGGTAATTGTGAAAGGCGGTGCATGCATCCGCAAGAATGGCATCCCCACCTTTTCCGTTGCCACCGCTGCCCGACGTCGTATGCACTGTGCTGAACATGCGGTCCGGGCGGCTGCCAACCCACTCCATGATGTCGAGCTCGCCACCCGCAGGCCAGGTGCCTTGGCTCCCCACCATCCAGATGGCGGGCCAGGTGCCCTTGCCGCAGGGCAGCTTGGCACGGATGTCAAAGAAACCGTAGGTCCAGTCCCTCTTGCCGACCGTTGCCAGGCGAGTCGACGAATAGACCTGCCCACCCCAGTCGGACTGGTCTGAACGCGCTTCCTTGCGTGCGGTAATGGTCAGTATGCCGTTGTGAACCCGTGCGTTTTCCGGGCGCGGTCCGCTGTAGTACTGCTTTTCGTTGTTGTACCAGCCTTGCTTGTTGCGGTCCGTTTCATGCACCCACTTGGTGGCGTCCGGCAAGCCGTCGGTTGCAAACTCATCGGACCAGACCAGGACATGGTCAGCAGGCACGGCGATCGTGGTGGGCGGTGTTGTCATGGTTGCAGGTGTCGCTGTTTCAGGGGTTGTGGAGGGTGTAGTGCCACCCGCACCACCGCAGGCAGCCAAGCCCAGGAGTGCGAGCCAAATGGAGGAATAAGAGAGTCGTGACATGTAAAACTTTCTGGCGGCCTGTGCAGCACACCGTTGATGGGAGTGAATGGAGTAACGCGGGATCTAGCGGTGCGCGCGTTGCTCCAGCAGACGCTGGGCATCGCTCAAGGCGGTGCGGATGTTCTTGCCGTTGAGCATCACTTTGTCCAGCTCGGTATTGATGACTTCGTCGGCGAAAGGGCTTTGCTTGTGCGTCTGGACCGCGGTGATTTTGCGCGCGGTATCCCGCCACAAGATGCGCGCCTTTTGCCCCCCCAGAAACTCAACCGGTTCTTCAAAGAATGGCGCGTTGTGCACGTCCATCAGTGCGGGAAAAGCATCGTATTTGGTGAATGCTTCCAGTTGTCTATCGCGGTTCAAGGTCATGAACTGGATGAACTCCCAGGCCAGTGCCTTGCGCGCGGGATCGGAGTGGCGCGGGATGGCATAAAACGATCCGCCATATGACACGGTAGAGCCCTCAGGCAGTGCAGCGGCACGCCACAGACCCGTGGTCTTGGGAGCCACCCAGTTGCTGAGTTGCCCGACCATCCAGGCACCGGAAAGTTCCGTCGCCAAGGTACCACGCTTGAAGCCTTCTCCCCATTCGTTGGACCACGCGGTGGTCCGTGCATCGAGCTTGTTGCTGCGCGCTTCACGTGCCACCTCAAAGGCGCGCACAAAACGATCCGAGGTCACCAGTACGTTGGAGTCCGCGTCAAAGTACTGACCCTCACCCGGCTTGATGCCGGAGCGGATCAAAATGTCCTTGACGGTCTGCACCGTTCCGATCAGGTAGGCACCCGTTTTGGCTTTGATGCGTACGCCTGCGGCCACATAGCTGTCCCAGGACTTGGTCAAATCCTCTTCGGAAACGCCCGCACGCTCCAGGATGTCTTTGCGGTAGAGCAGCGTTCCGGGGCCAATATCGGTCGGCATGCCTACCACGGCGCCTTTGCGGCTCGTGGCTTGCGCATAGGCAAAGGGCACCAGGCGGTCTTTGAAACGTCCGATGCCAAAGGGCTCACGGGACAAATCTTCCAGCCCTCCGCCGTGGGAAAATCGCCCCAGAAAGCTGGCCTCTAGAACCGTGACGTCAGGCAGATTGCCCGAGGTGGACAAAGCCGTGGTCATGGCAGTGTGGTGGTCCTGGTATTGCCGGGTTTGAACCCTGACCTCGACATCGGGATGCAGCTTGCGCCACAGCGGCAGTGCGGCACGCGCAATCTCATCGACCAGGGGATAGGCCGCGACGTGGAGGACGGTAGAGGCCTGTGCCCTGACGCCCGCTGCGGCCAGAGCGCCGGTGGCCAACACCGTACGACGGCTCAGCTCAGAATGTTTCAGTGTGTCATGCATGGTTATAACTTGGCTGCGCCACAGTATTTTTCAACGTAGGCCTGATGCGGTGGTAGCTGTGCGACTGTTCTGTCGATACTGGATTTGATGCCGTCCAGGAAGCGGGACAATTCCGCATCGCCCATCAGATCGGCCGCCTGGTGGTGCTCTTTCGGCAAGATGCCCTGCCCCAGCATCACCTGGATCCAGGAGTTTTCGGCAAACAGCTCGTTGGACAGCCGGAACACACGCCCGGTTTCGCGGAACAGGTCAATGCGGTGTTGCAAGGATGCCGGAACCTTCATTTCGCGGCACGCATTCCAGTACGGCGAATCGTTGCGGTTCGTGACCTTGTAGTGCGCCACGACAAAGTCACGTATGTTCTCGATCTCGTCCCAGGCTTGCTTGTTGTATTCGTCAACATCCGACTGGCAAATCCCCCGCACGGGGAAGAGCTGCATCAAGCGGACGATGCCGCGCTGGATCAGGTGAATGCTCGTGGATTCCAGCGGTTCGATGAAGCCGCTGGACAGACCAATGGCCACGCAATTTTTGCTCCAGGTCTGGCGGCGCTGTCCCGGTCTAAACCGCAGCAAGCGCGGTTGGACCAAGGTCTTTCCCTGGATGTTGCTGAGCAGCGTTTGTTTGGCCTGCTCGTGATCCAGATAACGGCTGCTATAGACCAGTCCATTGCCTACCCGGTGCTGCAGGGGTATGCGCCACTGCCAACCGGAAGCATGCGCAATTGAGCGGGTGTAGGGCACTGCCTCGCCAACCGACTCGGTCTGCACGGCAACCGCACTGTCATTGAAGAGCCAGTGCGACCAGTCCTGGTACTCAACCTTCAAGGTCTCCCCGATCAGCAAACCGCGAAAACCGGTACAGTCGATGAACAAATCACCTTCGATGTCTGCACCGGAATCCAGCTTGATGGCCTGGATATGGCCGCTGCCTGCGTCGGTCTTCACTTCGACAATCTTGCCCTCAATGCGTTGCACACCAAAGCCCTCGCTGAACGTGCGCAAGAACTTGGCATACAGGGTCGCATCCAGATGGAAGGCATAGTTCATGCCTGTGCGCGGCAAATGCGCAAACCGGTTCGCCATCGCAGCCTTCAGCTCCAGGCAATAGTCCCCGTAATCGCCGGCCAGATTGCGCTCCCGACCCTTGTGCCAGAAGTGCTGGAATCCGGCCGTCCAATGGTCGGTCCCCGTGGTTCCAAATGAGTGGATGTAATTTTCATTGACGTTGCGCCAGTTCTCGAAGCCGATGCCCAGCTTGAACGTAGCCTGGGTGGCGGCCATGAACTCCTGTTCATTGACTTCGAGCAGCTCATGAAAGGTCAACAGCGTAGGGATCGTGGCCTCTCCCACGCCCACCGTGCCAATCTCGTCCGACTCGACCAGCTTGATATCCAGCGCCTTGCCAAGCGTCTTGGACAAGAGCGCGGCAACCATCCAGCCCGCAGTGCCTCCGCCTGCGATCACGATGCGTTTGATTGGCTTGCGCGCCGTGTCGGCTTGCTCTGTATTGTTCAATGTGTATCTCCTGTCAGCGATTCATTTTTTTCTGCAAATGCGCACGCAACATGCGTGTTGCGGTGTCATCCATGGGGCCCAGCATCCGCCGCGCACGCGGTGGAATGTGGGCTGCCGTCTCGCCGTCGGCTTCAAACACATAGTGGTCGAAGATATTGGCCCACGCCTTGCGCTGCGCAGGCGGCAGATCGCGCACACACATGATGGCCATCATCAAGGCATTCATGGCCGGGTCCATGTAGTCGGGTGTTTGCTTCCACCAATAGTTCACCAGCACGTTGAAGCTGTCCAGTGCCTCCACGTGGTGCCACCACATGGATGGAATAAAGATCGCATCGCCCGGCTCCAATTCGGCAAGTTGTGCGTTCTTCAGCGCGTCTGCAAACTTGGGAAACTTGCCCAGATCGGGGTTGGCAAAATCCACCAAACTAATGGGTTGCCCCGCCGGTGTCAGGTCCAGCGGACCGACATACAGGTTCTTCAGCTCCTCCGGCGGAAACAAGGTGAACCGCCTGTGGCCGGCAGCTACACAGGCCAGGTTGTCCGGCGCGTCGTAGTGCGCGGCAATGCGCGTGCGGTTGCCTATCCAGACACTGGCGAGTGGGTCCCTGTCGCCCAGCTCTACGTCATTGTGTGCACGAAAACCCGGCAAGCATGTTTCCAACGTAGTAGACCCCACATAGATGCCGGGGGGCTGCGCCTCAGGTGCATGGCGATCAATTTCGTCCAGCACGGCTTCCAGCGTGAGCCGCTCAGGGTGGAAGTTGAAGCCGGTGAGATCGTCGTTGTAGAAGAAACGCCCGCCAAACTTCGGTGCTCCAAAAAAGGCCTCGACCGCAGCCCCGCGGTAGAAACTGCGCACATACTGCGCAGCCGCCGGACCTGACTGCTGCGCTGCCTTCACCACCGGCCATTCCGACACCAGACCCTTCAACACCAGCGGTTGGGTCGAGCGCAGAACATCATCTGGCAGCGCCTGCGGGTCAAGACCCGTCAGCGTGCGTACCTGCTTAGCGATGGGCAGCATGGGCACGGCGCTTGCGTTCGGCAAGTGCGCTCAGATTGGACAGCGATGCAATCACCATATAGATGGGCTGCAAGAAGCCCGCACGGCTCAACTTCTCCAGCGCAGGACCGTCCAGCGCATGCAGCCGCTCTTCATTGATGGTGTAGAACCCGGCCAGGCGGTTCTGCGATCCGTCTTGCAAGCTGACGTCAAAAACAAAAGACTCCAGCAGATTGAATTCCAGCAACGCAGCACTGAATGCGGGAGCCAGTTTCAGGCCATCGTGAATGCTGCGCATCGCAGAGCTCATGCGCTCCAGAAAATTTGAGTTACTGCCGTATTCCAGGAATAACGGTTCCCCTTCGGTGCGGCTCACGCGGGCGCTGTCCAGATCCACATGCAATAGCAACTCACCCTTGTCGTTGCCGATCAAAAACGGCTGGCGTTCAATGGTCAACGGCAGGTAAGCAGCATCCCAACCGTCCGGGCCGAGGAAAAGGTTTTCACCCTCCTCAAAACCCAGCAACGCAATCGCGTGGAAGCCGGTTCCGTCTTCCGTTTTGTAGAAGACGATCGGGTAGTGCGGCTGCAGATTGCGGAACTCCTGCGCAAACGTCAAGGCCGTCATGACGTTATCGCCGAACCGGGCTGCGCGCGTAGTGATGATGCGCAGGTCCTTGTGGTCCACGTTGTTGAGCAATACAGATTGGGGCATGGGGCGTCCTGTTGGAAATCAGATTTTCAGCATCCCGCTGCGCAGAATATGCGCAATGAGTTCACGGTTGTCGGGCAGCGCCGCGAGCATCTTGCGCGTCAGCGATGCGGCCTCCTGGAAATAGGTCGTGGCGGCAGCAGTGTTGTCCGTGCGCCGCACGGTTGCGCGTTGCCCGGGGCGAAACCCCATGCCGTACAAGACATACTGGTAGCTCGCCGCCGGGAACACCTCCTCAACGCGGGAAAAATCATAGCGCGACGGGCTTTGGTGCTGCCACAGCATCTGCAACTCACGCAAGCGTTGGGGGATGCTCTCTGGGCGGCAGTTGTCGCGCCAGTAGTCAGAGTCGGTTCGCTGGGTCAGCACATAGTGCAGCTTCAGGAAGTCAATAACACGCTCCCAGCGGTAGATGAACGCATCGTTGAAGCGCCGGGCTGCAAACTCCATGGACGAACGGGTGGCAGGCATCTCATCGCTGAGCATGCTCGCCGACAGCTCCACCAGCGCCAGGGCCGAAGCCTCCAGCGGCTCGATAAAACCGGCAGACAACCCGATGGCAACACAGTTCTTATGCCAAAACTTGCTGTGGTAGCCGGGTCTGAACGTCAGCTTGCGTGGCGTACCAGGATTGCCGGGGCCGCCGGTCTGCGTGATGTAACGGTGCAGCGCCTGCTGCGCGGCTTCGTCGGTCGTGTGCGCACTGGAATACACGTAGCCCGTGCCGCGGCGCGTGGGCAATCCGATGTCCCAAATCCAGCCGCTTTGCTGCGCCGTGGAGATGGTTTGCGATGCAATGGGCGTGTTCTCTTCGGCGTACGGAATCTGCAACGCCATGGCCGTGTCATTGAACAGAACATGCTGCTGCGACAGGAACGGTATCTGGTAATGCTTTCCCAACAACAGGGATTGCATACCGGTGCAATCGATGAACAGATCACCTTGCAGTGCACCGTTCGCCTTTGTTTGCAGCGAAGCAATGTCGCCGTTCTCGTGCGCGTTGATGCCAGTCATGTGATCCAGCACATGGCGCACGCCCAGCTTCTCGGTGCAATGTTTGCGCAGGAATTGTCCGAACTTGCCTGCGTCCAGATGGTAGCCATAGTTGGCCACCGCAGCATATTCAGGTGTGCCCTTCTGCTTGGGCGCCTTGCCATGCACACACAAGTGCGGCTGAAAGCTCACCAGTTCAGCAAATGGTATTTGCGCATGCTGCTGCAGCCAGCCCGAGACGAGATCGGTTTCTCCGTAGCCTTCGGGCAGCACAAACGGATGAAAGTAGTGGTCGTCGGCCTGGCCATTGACCCAGCCATTGAACCGCGAGCCTTGCTTGAAAGACGCATCGCATTCGCGGAAAAAGTCTGCCTCCGAAACTCCAATTTTGCGCAGCGTGTCACGCATGGTCGGCCATGTACCTTCGCCTACCCCAATGGGGGCAACGTCCGGTGATTCCAGCAAAGTCACCTGCAGGCCGTCTTCGGACGCGCTGCAATGCTCAGCCGCGATGACACCGGCTACCAGCCAGCCAGCCGAGCCTCCGCCCACAATCACGATGTGTTTGACCGCCTCGCGCACCCGTACTTCCTCTGTATTACATCAGTAAAAAAGCCGCTGGCTATCAGTGGCTTTTTTGTTGCTGTCCCATTGTGGGG
>JAZKDY010000020.1:31220-89118 GCA_040387325.1 Pseudomonadota bacterium
GCCAAGGCTGCAATGGCCATCCGCTATCAGAACTTGTAGCGCAGTCCGACCATGTAACGCGGCCCGGTCTGGGTCACGTAGTTCACCTGGGTGTTGCTACGTCCATGCAGGCGTTGAATCGCATCGTTCAGATTGATCGCCTCTGCCTGGAGCGTCAGGTGGCGGTTCCACTTGTAGCCCACGTTGACATCCAACTGCCCGTAGGCTTCGGTGTACGTCGGGTTGGCCTGGCCACCCGCACCGTCGGTCGTAGTTGCCAGGAACTCTGCACGCCAGTTGTACGCACCACGCACGGACCACTTGTCGTCCTCGTAGAAGGCCACCAGGTTAGCGGAGTCACCCACGCCGATCAACGCGTATTGCTGCTCGGTGCTGCCGTTGTCAAACTTCAGACCCGACCCCACCTTGGTGTAGTTCAGAGCGACACCAAAACCGCTGGCACCAAACATGTGCTGCAGGTTGAACTCCCAGCCAGACAGTGTGTCGGACCGCTCATTGGTGGGTGTCGTGATGAAGAACGGTGCAATCGGATCACCTGGCTGGGCGGGGATAACGCCTGTCAGGTGTCCATTGGCATCCGGACCACGCACCACACCGCCTTGGCCGTTTTTGTTCAACAGAATGTAGTCACGGATACAGGTTACGTCGTCATTGGCGCATCCTTTGGCGACCGCTTCCTTCCACCACAGTCCGTTTGCAGGTGTACGCAGGTTGAACGGCGTGGCAGTCGTGATACCGCTGCCAATGTAATTCTCGATGCGCTTGGAGAAATACCCAATCGAAGCAAAGCTGCCTTTGTTGTAGTAGTGCTCCAGAGACAAATCGATGTTCTTGGATTTCAGGGGCTTCAGGTTCGGGTTGCCCGACTGACCCTCGCCACCGTTGACACGTGCCAGCGGATTCAGCGTTTGTCCACCCTGGATAGCCTCCCAGCCTGGGCGGCCAATGGTCTCGCCGTAGCTGGTGCGGAACTTCAGATCCTTGTTGATATCGATGTCAAAGTCAGCACTGGGCAACAGATAGCTGTAGCTTCCTTCCAGCGTCGTGAAACCGGGAGCCCCAAAGCTCACGTGGTACTCGTTGTTGGCCTCCCAGGCGATACCGGTCGCGATAGGTACCATCGCAGAGGACACAACGTCCGTCTTCTCGTAGCGGTAGCCAATTGCAAGATGCATAGGCATTGCCGTCTCGAAGTCCTTGTTGTACTGCAGATATCCACTCACCGACTTCTCGGTTGTACGACGGTCGGTGTCGTATATGGAGGGCGCTACGTACCATTCGGGATGACCCGTTGCAGCAATCGCTTGCGCGCGCAGGGTTGCAAAGTCACCGAACACGATCTGGTTGTACAAGGCCGGGTTGTCGCTGCCGCTGATCTTGGAGAAATACTGGCGCAGCGTGTCTTTGCGCCAGGCACTGTCTGCGTAGTCGGCTGGCGTGCCCGCACCGCCCCAGGACTCACGCTGCATATTTGCATAGGCCGAGCGGTTGTCCACCTTGGTGCTACCCACGCCGAATTTCAGACCCGAGTCTTCAGTCAACTCAAAACTTCCTTTGACTTGCAACTGCTCCACTTGCGAGCGCTGGTAGCTGTTCTGGAACGTCGAGCCGGTGACCAACATTTTGGATGGATCGACATCACCGCCGGAAATGCTGATAACCGGGAATTTGTTGCTGAAGTCAACCGAAGTGCCGGCACGCGTGAATTGCGCACCACCCAAAACGCCGCTGGAGCCATAAGGGCTGTCGGGCATGGACTCTGCGGTTGAGCGGTGTGCATCCAGCTCCAGCTTCAAGCGGTCGGAGACTTTCCACTCTGCATTGAAGCCGAGTGACCTGTTCTCGCTCTTGGTGGCAAACTCTGCCGCGCCCATTGCAACGTCGCCAGGGCTGGCATAGGTTTCGGTAAAGACCGAGGGGCCCGTGACCCTGCCTGGGGTAAAGGTCGCGCCGGTCACGGCACCACCAAATGCCATCCACACGCCCAAGTCATTGCGACGGGTTTGCAGCTTGTTCTGCGAAAAGGTGTAATCCAACGTTGTCTTGATATCGCTGGAAGGAGCAAACTGCAGCGTCAACTGACCGTTGTCGCGCTGACGCTGGATGCTGGTCATGGAGTAGTTGGGATTTTGCGGTACGGAGTACACATCAAAGTCCGTGGGCGCCTTGGAGCCTGCGCCGCCCCAGTCCCCATTCGTCGGGGTGACAGCACGCCAGCCATTGGGCACGCCAGCCTGGTTGTAGCCCGAGCTACGCTCCTGATGGCTACCAGTGATGGCAATACCAAACTTGCCATCTCCAAAGGTGTCGCTGTAAATGCCGGAGAACTCAGGCGTGGCATTCTTGCCTTGCAAATGGCTTGGCAGGTTGGTGTTGGATGTGTCAATGACTTCCTTGAAGCCGATGCTGGCAACCCCAGGGTTACCCAGGGGACGCGCGGTCCGGATGTTGACCGTGGCACCGATGCCGCCTGTAGGCGAGCTGGCGCGGCTGGTTTTGTACACCTCGATACCCGACACCGATTCGGAGGCCAGGTTCGCAAAATCGAATGCGCGCGTGGAAGGTGCGCCACCGCCGTTCAGCGAGGACGCCGGCATTTGGCGGCCATTGAGCAGCACCATGTTGAAGTCCGGGCCCACACCACGCACGGTAATTCTGGAACCCTCGCCGTTGCTGCGGTCGATCGACACACCGCTGATGCGCTGCAAAGATTCAGCCAGGTTGGTGTCGGGGAACTTGCCGATTTCTTCAGCATTGATGCCGTCAACCACGCCTTGGGCGTCGCGCTTGAGGTTCATCGCGGAATTCAGACTGGCACGGATGCCGGTGACGGTCACGCTCTGCAACGCCTCCCCTGGCACTGCAGCGGCCTGTTGGGCATGGACTCCGCCCGTTTCCGCCATGAGCAATGCGCATGCAGCGGCAAGTGCGCCCAGACGAAATAGCGGGCGCTCGGGGCGCTTGCGCTGGAGCGAGGGTGATTTATTCATTTAGTTGGTCTCCTGACATTTATGGAAGAAGCGGGCGAAACGGGTCAAACGCTAAGTCGTCAATCCAAGATGAAATTCATTATGAACTGATTTTTGAAAGCGCTTTCATGATCGTTGAAATCGCTTTCAAGTGTCAACTTGGGGCTAACCCTATGCCGCAGCTAGATCGCTCTAGAAAGGGGTATTTGTGTTGCGTTTGGCAGACAAAGGCGCGCTGGATTCGCGGGCGATCAGTCTGGGTAGAGGAACTGTCACAGTTGGCCGGGTCCCCGCCAGCAACTGCAACATGGCGTGGGCCGACAAGCGCCCCTGCTCGTAGGACGACTGGTGAACCGAGCTGAGCGGCGGGACCGCATAGGGCGAGGTGGGCAAATCGTCAAACCCGACGATGGAGATGTCCTGGGGAACCCGAACCCCTTTGCGGTGCAGACCCAGCACCGCGCCGGACGCCATCTGGTCATTAGCGGCAAAAATCGCGGTAAACGACTGCCGCTCTGCGGTGAGTTTCTCCACGGCGCGCAGGCCGCTGCTTTCGGTGTAGTCTCCCACCACCACGAGCGCCGGATCGTAGGCAATGCCAGCTTTCTCCAACCCCGCGCGGTAGCCCCGCAGCCGCTCGTTCGAGTCAGGGTGCAAAGGATCACCCGTGATCAGCGCAATGCGGCGGTGCCCCAACTCAACCAGGTGGCTGATGGCGAGCTGCCCGCCCGCGAAGTTGTCAAAATCCAGCGAGAACAGCCCTGGGCCATTCAGGGTACGGCCTGTGACCACGACAGGCAGTTTTTTGGCATAGGCCTTCAGCGCCTGGTCGGTCAGGGCGCCCGTGAGGACGATGATGCCATCCACGCGACGCGAACGCAGCACATCGATGCAGCGTGCCTCGGCGGCGGCGTCCCAGTGGGCGCTGACAAACAGCGGGTTGTATCCCATCGGGTTCAGTTCTTCTTCAATGCCGCGCAGGGATGCGCCGTAGAACGGGCTGTCCAGCGTCTGTGTCACCACGCCAATGCTGTAAGACCGCCCACCAGCCAGGCCCCGTGCCACCGGATTGGGTACATAACCCAGCTTGGCGATCGCATCCTTGACCGCCTGCTGTTTGACTTCACTGACAACAGCCGTGCCGTTGAGAATGCGGGAGATTGTGCTGGGCGAGACTCCCGCCAGTTGCGCCACCATTTCGATGGTCACTGCGCCGGGGTCGCGGGCAGCGGTGGTCTTGGCAATGCTCTTGGGCTTAATGGGCTTGGTCATGCAGAAATAATAGGGTGGGGTATGCAACAAGTTTAGTCTTTGCCACCTTGGACCCCTGCAAAGGCAAAATAAACTTGCCCCTGACTACTGTGGGCAGGGTTGTGGATAACAGTGTTCACAAGCCCGGAAAGCCGCACCAGGCTTGATCTTCCAGACCGTGCCTCGTTTTTAGGCAGCCGTGGGGCGCCTGAGAAATCGACACCGCGCGCGTGTTAATGCATGCAGCCCTGCGTATCAATAGGCCACAGCCTGTCCGTCCTTGCGCGGGTCTGAACCGGCGATATAGGCATCGCCCGTTTTGAGGATGAGCTGTGCGCCACCAAACGCAAAAACACCATTGCCACCCTCCACCTTCACGGCGTGGCCACGCTGCGCCAGTGCATGCATGACATCGCGGTCAAAGGCAGGCTCGACCACCACACCGAGGCCTCCGGTCACCCGCCAGCGCGGTGCGTCTGCTGCGGCTTGCGGATTTTGGCCATATCGCAGCACGCGCAATGCCATCTGCAAGTGGCCCTGCGACTGCATGGGGCCACCCATCACACCAAAGGCCATTTGTGGTGTTCCGTCCGCATGCATCGCGAACGCAGGGATGATGGTGTGGGATGGGCGCTTGCCCGGGCCTACCGCGTTGGCGTGACCCGGCTCCAGCGAGAACCCGTTGCCTCGGTTCTGCAGGCTGATGCCGGTGCCCGGCACCACCACACCCGAGCCAAAACCCATGTAGTTGGACTGGATGAAGGACACCATCATGCCCCCAGCATCCGCAGCGGCCACATACACCGTGCCACCCGGCTTGGGTGCCCCATATCCGGGGTCACCCGCCCGTTGCAGGTCAATCAACAGTGCCCGCCCAGCCAGGTAGCCAGGGTCCAACAGCGCGCCGGGCGCCACACGCATGGCCGCTGGATCCGCGTTGTAGTGGTGCAGGTCGGCCAGCGCAAGCTTCATGGCCTCGATCGCACAGTGCACGGTGTCTACATGGTCTACCGGCTGCTGGCCAATACCCAGCGCTTCGAGCATGCCCAGCGCCATCAATGCCGCAATGCCCTGGCCGTTGGGCGGTATCTCGTGCACGACCGACCCTGCAAACGGCTGGGCCAGGGTGCCACACCAGTCCACGCCATGGCGTGCCAAGTCATCTTCAGTCATCACACCACCACAAGCCTTTGCGTGCGAGGCAATAGCCTGCGCCAGCGATCCGCGGTAGAACGCCTCGCCATGGGTATCGGCGATGGCCTCCAGCGTGCGCGCATGGGCCTCGCTGCGGAACAACTCGCTGGCATTGGGGGCTCGCCCCTGCGGCATGAAACATTCGGCAAAACCAGGCTGATCACCCAGCCGTGCAGCGCCCAGCGCCCACTGGCGGGCGATGGTGGGCGACACCGGAAAACCATGCCGTGCATACCCAATGGCAGGTGCGGCCAAATCAGCAAACGGCAGGCGACCGAAGCGGCGCGACAGTGCGCTCCAGGCCGACACTGCGCCGGGCACGGTCACGGTGTCCCAACCCTTGTCGGGCATCACCGACTGTCCTTTGAACCGGTCTGCACTCCAGGCGGCAGGCGAGCGGCCCGATGCGTTCAGGCCATGCAGTTCCTTGCCATCCCACACGATGGCAAAGGCGTCACTGCCCAGGCCACAGCCGGTGGGCTCGACCACCGTCAAGGCCATTGCGGCGGCAAGCGCTGCGTCCACCGCGTTGCCACCGGCTTGCAATATGCGCAGGCCTGCCTGGGCGGCAAGTGGTTGTGAGGTGCTGACCACGTTGCGCCCCATGACGGCGGAGCGGGCAGAGGCATAAGGGTTGTTCCAGTCCAGGTTCATGCGCCAATGATCACACAGAGTGGCTTTTGGCGACACTCCCAGACGACGACCGGTCGTTATGATGAACCACAAACATTCAACACAGGAGACAGCCGTGGCCCCCATGCGTTTTAACCGAAGGATTGTTGTACTCGCCAGCGCGGCGGCCCTTGCAGGCCTGACTACCCTGGGCACCCACGCGCAGGGCACCTGGCCCAACAAGCCGGTACGCATCGTTGTGCCCTTTGCACCGGGCGGTACTACAGACATACTGGCACGCGCTGTAGCGCCAGAGTTGACCAAGGTCTTTGGGCAGCAGTTTGTGGTCGAAAACAAGGCCGGCGCCGGCGGCAACCTGGGTGCAGAGGCCGTAGCCAAATCCACTCCCGATGGCTACACCCTGTTGATGGGCACCGTAGGCACCCACGGCATCAACCGCGCGCTCTACCCCAAGCTACCCTACGACCCCATCAAGGACTTTGCGCCGGTCACGCTGGTGGCAAGCGTGCCCAATGTGATGGTGGTCAATGCCGAACTGGCCAAGGCCAACAACATCAACACGGTGCAGGATTTCATCAAGCTTGCCAAGTCACGCCCGGGCAAACTCAATATGGCGTCCAGCGGCAATGGCACATCCATACACCTCGCCGGCGAGCTGTTCAAGAGCCAGACCGGTACCTTCATGACCCACATTCCCTACCGCGGCTCGGGCCCGGCGCTGCTGGACCTGGTGGGTGGCCAGGTCGATGTGATGTTTGACAACCTGCCCTCGGCCATGCAGCTCATCAAGGGCGGCAAGATAAAGGCACTGGCATTAACCAGCAGCACCCGCTCGGCCGCCCTGCCCGATGCGCCCACCATCGAAGAGGCCGCAGGCCTCAAGGGTTTTGAGGCAACCAGCTGGTTTGGCCTGCTGGCCCCGGCTGGCACACCACCCGAGTTGGTGAACCGCATCCAGCAAGAAGTGGCGCGCGCACTCAATAGCCCCGCCATCAACGAGAAAATGGTGGCCCAGGGTGCCATACCCAGTGGCAACACGCCGGCACAATTTGCGGCGCTGATCGACAGCGAACACAAGAAGTGGGCGCAAGTGGTCAAGGCATCGGGTGCGCGTGTAGATTGAGCTGCACCAACAGACTTGCCCTGCGAAAGGTGCGCTGGCGAACGGAGAAAAGCCCCTGGGGGCACCTACAGTGGCCTGAGTAAGTCTGACCACACCGCTTCGGCATCCTGGGCGTGGGCATGGGCTTGCGACCAAGGGGAATCGCATGAACACCACGCTAGATCAGCCACGCCGCACCACGGCACCGTCCGTCCCCCCGGTTCCGCAAGCCTTGTGGCGAGAGTACCCCGACCTCGTGATCCGGTCCCGCGACACTGCACCGCCCTGCCCCAATAACAACTCCGACACGGCCCGCCTGGTGAGCCGGATGGTGGCCCGACGCAGGGTACGACAGGGCGAAGGGCTATACCGCGAAGGCGAGCACTTCCAGTACCTGCATGCGGTTCAGAGCGGCTCATTCAAATCCACCCTGGCACTGCCCGATGGCGGCGAGCAGGTCAGCAACTTCTACATGACCGGTGAATTGCTGGGTCTGGATGGTGTGGCCGAATGTCGCCACGCCAGCAGCGCAACTGCGCTGGAGGACTCTGAGATCTCAACCTTGTCGCACGCCAACCTTAATGAGTTGTGCGCCATCACTGGTGGCGTTCAAGGCTGCGTCATGCGCCTGATCAGCCGTGAGATCGTACGTGGCAATGGCCATGTGCTGCTGCTGGGCAGCCTGAATTCAACCCAGCGTGTGGCTGCATTTTTGCTGAACCAGTCCCAGCGTCTCAGCGCGCGGGGTTACTCTGCGGTGGAGTTCCACTTGAAGATGACGCGCGGTGAAATCGGCAGTTTTCTGGGCATGACACTGGAGACCGTCAGCCGCACTTTCACCGAACTGCAGCAACAACGCCTGCTAACAGTAGAACGGCGCCACATCACCATTACCAGCCTGGACGGTCTGGCACGGATCTAGTCTGGTGATTTGGAGCGGTACGCCTTTACGGTTGGAAAGCCGACGACCGGGACTTCTACAAAATGCTTCAATACGTAAGCGTAGACCAGCGGGCTGGTGTTTCTGAGGAAGTGGCTTTCACCGCCATCCAATGGCTCTTCCACTACCACGACCAGGCTGGGTTTGGCCTCGGCCAGTCTGGCGATCTCCTTGTGCTGGAACGAATCCGACCGCTTGAGCAAGGTGTAAATGTCATACACAGGCGACTTTTGGCCAACAAGGGGATACGCTCCCGGCCAGGATGGCGTCACCAGCATGCCGCCGCCAGCGGGCACATGGTCTGCAACCAGTCTCTGCACGATGCGAACTTCAGCGGCCTTCTTTTCCGGCAGGCGGATCACATCTCCCGCCACGTTCACATCTACACACCGATGCACAATCAGGCACTTGCCTGCGGGTTGCAAGGGCAGCATCAGCAACCCACTGATGAAAACCAGGGCCGCCAGCAGCAACCACTTGAACGTCGGCTGCAGTTGCTGCGCTGCCAGCAGGCAACCCATCAACAGGGGAAATATCGCGAAAGACAAATGGGGAACATCCGCCCTGGAAAAGGCATAGTGCGCATAAGGCACAGCCAGCACTGCTGCTGCGACAAACGCAGGCTGAACCGGCTTGTCCTTAAACTTGGAAACCAGAATCCAGGGGATGGACACCACGGGAAATGCCAGCAGCGCGACAAAACACAGCCCGGCAAAAAAACCATGGACCGCAAGACCGGGGGACAACGTCAACAGGTTGGGGCTCCATGGCCACGGCACCGGCAGGGGTATGTTGGTTGCCTGGATTTCGAACAGGTAGTAGACACTTTCCAGAAAAGCTGCGGCATACCCGTCCACAACCAGCATGGCAACCCAAACGGGTGCGAAGCCAATCGCAATGCCGGTACCCAAAACGACCAGAGCGGCAAGCCAGTCAACAACACCTTGCCTTGGGAAGTTGCCACAGGCGATGGCCCCCGCACAGCCCACCAACCCATAGACTCCATGGTTACGCCCAATCGTGGCAACAAAACCCACACCGATGCCAAGGACAAAAAATCGCTGAACGGAAGGTTTTTCGAGCCACCAGGCGAGCACAGTCAACAAGACCAGCGCGGCGACCACGTCGTACACCTTGTAGTACACATACATCCACAACATCAACACAACGGTGGACGCCAGCAGCAACAGTAAGTCTGCATGGCGGTGGGGCTTGCGGAACGGACTAATCAGATTCAAGGCAAGGAACAGACCGATGACCTGCGCCAAAGCGGCACCTAAGCGCAGGCTTACAACGCCGTTGTCGCCCAGCAAGCCCATAACCGCCGCGGCCCAGTAGTAGCGCGTCGGGTCATAGGCGAAAAAATCGCGAATGGGCACATCGCCCGCCAGTACACGCTGCGCCCCATACCAGAAGAATCCTTCATCCCACAGATTAAAGTCCTTGCGCCCCTGCAGCGTAAAGGACAGAGCCACCAGCACACACGGAAGCACGAAGAGCCAAGCCAACTTCCTGGTGTTTGGGCTCATATGCATGCTTCCATGGGTCTCATTTGCATCTTTGGTTCGTTTGCGTGTATTGGGACTTGCCAGATATCGTTGCTCTTTTGCAGCGCACAATTATGCGGTTGAAGAACGCCGGGCCAGGACCAACGCCGCAATACCTAACAGACCCATGCCCACAGTCAACCCGAATATGACACTCTGGGCTTCGGCCATGCCGGCAAACAACCCCACCAGCAGCCCCGCGACAGGCTGGCTCAGGTTATTGAGCAAAACCACCAGGCCTGTAGTCTTGCCAAGGTCGGCCGCAGGTATGACCTGCTGACGCCGCACACGGATATAGACGCTGAACATCTTGTCAAATCCCACCACCATAAGAAACCCCAGTGCGTAAATCCATGGGCTTGTGCTGTAGCCCGTCATCACCGCACCGACCAGAATGCAACCGTAGGACAGCAACCCCAGAATACGCAATGGCATTGCCCTGCGCGCAATCACCACAAGAACAGCGACCGTTGCGACTGCACCTGCGGTCTGCAAAAGTGCATAGGCCTGGGCGGACTGGTGCAACAACCCCGTGACCAGGGCTGCCGAGGTGGCCATGGTCACACCGATGACCAGATTCACTCCGGACGTCAGCAGAATCAGGGGAGCCAGTCCGGGCAAGCGCAGTACATGAGCCCACGCAGTCCTGTATGGCTGCAACCAATGCATCACCGGCTGGACGTCTCCGGGTTGAGGATCGGCCAATTGCACGGCGCTGGTGCTGCGCCACACTTTCATCGCCACGTCCGCCATCAGAAATAACAGCGCCGTTGCGGCCACCACCCCTGGCCAAGGCCATTGCTCCAACGCCAGAGCCGCCAGCATCGGCCCCAGCACCATGCCAAGCTGGTCCGCAATCTGCGCATGGGCCAACACCTTGTCCATCCGGTCGCCACGAAAAACCTGTGGCAGCATGACCTCGCGGGCCATCAATCCCTGGGTGGTCAGCACACCACATACCGCCGAAATGGCCACCAGCCACACCACACTGCTGGTCAGCGCTGCGCCTGCCGCGCCACCCAGACAAACGACGGCACGCAGCATCTGGCTGGTGCGCAGGAGACGCAGCGGGGGATAACGGTCACACAGGGCACCGCACACAGGAAACGATAGAAATCTGGGCAGGGTCTCGACAAAGAACGCCATGCCAGACCACGCAACACTTTGGGTGGTCTGGAACACCACCAGAGGAACCAGGAACAACAGGATCTGGTCAGCCAAGCGCGACAGAAACAGCGACGCGAAAAAAGCAAAATGGTCTACACGCACTGGACAATATACGCTACGTATATGATAGCAATACCTTCATGAACGACGGGGGCTACAGCCATATTTCATCAGATCATTGCCTGTAGTAGGCGGGCAATGCCTTCAGGTACTTGGGCAGGTTACGGTTCTTCATCAGGCGCGAGAAAAACTCGGGGTCTTCGTTGGTGGTCAGCGCACTCAAGCGTGTATTCTCAAACGGCAGGCCAAAGCGGCATGCCAGCAAGCGCTTTGCATCGGCAGGTGTTGCACTGGCGCCGGCTGCAGGTGCCGGCAGGCTGCACTGTGCAAAGTCTTTGGTCAATTGTTCGGGCGTCAGCTTGGCGGCGAGCTGTGCAGTATCAAACTTCAGGCCCTGCTGGATACGCGCCTTGGTCTCTGCCACGGTCATGGATGGCAAGCTTGTGGCGGGGCAATTGGGTGTCATGCCCTTGCTGCGCTTGGCACGGGCAAAGGTCACCGTGGTTTCCACATCATCACTGCCGCGTACAGCCTTCAGCAAAGCCGCATCGCCATACAGGGGTTCACCGCGCACGGCCACGAGCTGGATGTTGTCTTCAATCGTGTGGATCAGGTTACGGTACGGATCGGGGTGGCGGTCATCGACCACCAGCACATCGGCAAGGTACCCCTCGGTGACCTGGCCCAGGCGCTGGCCCCAGCCCATTGCGTCGGCAGGTTTGCGCGTGACCATCTCGACCAGGTCGCGGTCGCTGAACAAACCGTTCAACGCATGTTTGTTGACCAGGTCAGCCACCTTCAGTTCACCCAGGCTGGACTTGCTGCCCGAGGGTGCCCAGTCGGGTGCCAGGCTGATAGACAGGCCTGCGCGCTTGGCAGCCGCGACGTTGGCAGTCTGGCCATAAAGCATGAAGTTGGACAGGGGCGACCACACCAGCTTGGCGCCCACCGATGCCATCTCCTGCAACTGTGGCTCAGTCAGGCCCACGCCGTGGATGGCGATCAGCTCGGGGCCTATCAGGTTGCTGTCTTTCATTGCGCCAAACTCAAGGGCCATGCGTGGCGATGGTCCTTCGGCCAGGTGCACCACCAGCGGGCCCTTGCTGCGCTCGGTCTGCATGGCCGCCCACTCCTTGGCGCTACGGCCCATGTCCACCCGGCTGGCCGCCACACGCGACTCCACTGGCGAGTTTTCGATATTGCGCACCAGACATTCTTCCTTGGAATAGGCCAGGTTGACGCGTCCGCCCTGCAGGCTGGTTGTGCCGCCGGCCAGGGCCTTGTACTCACCGTAGCGGCCAATCTCAATGCCCAGGTCCAGGTAGTGCGCGCGCGTCAGCACCTCTTGCGGAAAGGTGATGCGTTTGTTGTAGACGTCGTCGTACCAGCGCCATTCATACCGGTCACGGTATTTGCGCTGGATGGGCATCAGCGGGTAGATGGCGTATTCAGGGTGGTTGTGCAGATCAATGATGCCGGGATAGATGACGCCCTTGCTGTCGACCACCGGCGCGTCCTTTGCGCCATCGGGCAATGCCTCACCGGTGCGCGCGATCGCCATGATCTTGCCACCCGCCATCCAGACCCGTGCATTGGGCAACACATCGCCCGTGTCGTTCATCGTGACGACCTTGCCTACCAGTACTAACCCTGTGTCCTTATTCCAACTTGTCTGTGCGCTAACCGTTACAGCAACTGTTGCGAGTGCTACGAAATGTGTCAATTGGCTGATTGCACGATACAGATGGCGGTGTGGCGAAGGGCGATTAAGCGCTGCTGGAGTGTGCATGGTGGTCACAACTTTGGGAGTGGAATTAAGGGGCTGCTCTGCATCATAGCGTTGGGTATGACGGCGTTGGCCCCGAAGCACTTCGCGCATTTCAGTCTGTTACACGTGCAACAGCCTTTTCAACAACTTTGCGCAAAGTTCGATGAAAGAATCGCCGCACAAAACGCGGTAGACATGCCTACCACATTGCAACGCGACGGGCCAGCGGCGGCGCGAAAACCATAGAAAGTCCAGGCACATGTTCGGCATTTCACGCACTACCGCGAACCGCAAATTTGTAGCGGGTGGCTCTTTGCAGTACACGGCTACCAGCGGCTGGTTCAAGCGGGAAGAGTCCATCATGGGTACGGCCATCCGCGTGGAATTGTGGAGCGACAACCGTGCCGACGGCGAGGCGGCCATGGACGCCGTCATGGAAGAGATGCACCGCATCGACCGCAGCATGAGCCCGCACAAGGCCGACTCCGAGCTCTCACGCATCAACCGTTTTGCGGGCACCCAAGCCGTGCACCTGAGCCGCGAAATGTTTCACCTGCTCAGCCGTGCCGAATACTTCGCGCGGCTCTCTGATGGCGCCTTCGATATCAGCTATGCCGCCGTCGGCCGGCTCTACGACTACCGCCTGCGCACGCGCCCGTTACAGGCCGATCTGGCTGCGGCACATGCTGCGGTAGGTTGGCGCAACGTCGTGCTGGATGCCCACGCACGCACTGTGCGTTTTGCACACCCCGGCATGTGCATAGACCTGGGCGGCTTTGCCAAGGGACACGCGGTAGACAACGCCGCGACCCTCCTGCACCGATGCGGTATAGCCCACGCCAATATCAGCGCCGGTGGCGACAGCCGCGTCATGGGAGACCGCCGTGGCCGCCCCTGGACCATTGGCATACGCGACCCACGCAACAGCGATGCGGTGGTGGCGCTGCTGCCGCTGCAAGACACGTCCATCTCCACCTCCGGCGACTACGAACGTTTTTTCGAGGAAGACGGCAAACGTTTCCACCACCTGATAGACCCGACCACCGGCATATCACCCAATAGCGTGCGCAGCGTCACCATCCTGGGCGAAGATGGCCTCACCACAGAAGCACTCTCCAAGTGTGTATTCGTGATGGGCGTCGAAAAAGGCTTGCAACTCATCGAGGCGCAACAGACCGTGGATGCCGTGGTGGTCGACTCGGACGGCAGGCTGCACTACTCCAGCGGTCTGCTGGCACCCGGCGCGCAGACCCGGCAATAGGCCGGCGCAGGCCTCACCCACACACCACGGAACTCCACCATGAAACTGCGCGAACAACTCAGCGTATGGGCAACTGCGGCCGCACTCACCACCCTGGTCAGCGGCTGCGGCAATGGCAGCACCGACGACACCAAAACTGTCACCGTATCGGGCGACGCGCCCATCGCCTACGCCAAACGCTCCAGCAGCATCAACGCCAATCCGACCAATGCCGCGCCCACTGCGCCGGGCGGCGACATCCTGCTACGCGAGAAGTCATCCGCCAGTGCCACAGAACACAACGTCACGGCGGCCATCACGCAGGGCACGGGTGATGCGTCCAACCCCGATGTGTCGTACGACGGCAAGAAGCTCATCTTCTCCCTGCGCTGCCCCACCACGAACACCAGCACCGTCAACGGCCAGAGGGCCTGCACCGGGCGCTGGAACATCTGGGAATACGACATGAGCGCTGGCAACCTGACAGCCGGCACGCTGCGCCGGCTCACCAGCTCCACCACCGCCGACGATGTGGACCCGACCTACCTTCCCGCCGGTCGCGGCTTTGTGTTCACCTCCAACCGCCAGACCAGGTCCAGCATCAACCAGGCCCTGGGCCAGACCTATTTCGCACTGGACGAGTACGAACGCGAGCGGGTGTTCAACCTGCACACCATGGATGTGAATGGCCAGGCCATCACACAAATCTCGGTCAACCAGAGCCACGACCGCAGTCCCAGCATCCGGCCCAATGGCGACATCATGTTCTCCCGCTGGGACCATGTGGGTGGGCGCAACCACTTCAAGATCTTCAAGGCCAAGCCCGACGGTACCGACCTGTTTGTGCTGTACGGAGCACACAGCCCGGGCAACAGCTTCCTGCACCCGCGCGACATGGACCCCAAGGGCAAGTACAAGGGTTTCCTCACCTCTGACCTGATGCCGCTGTCCAACACCGACGAAGGTGGTGGCCTGGTCATGATCGATGCCGCCAACTATTCCGAGCAGGACACGCCGGCCAACACCAGCGCACCCGCGCGGGGTGGCCAGAAGCAGATGACGCTGCAGGAGCTCAACATCGACGGCGGGGCGTCCCTGCATGGCCGCGTCACCACACCCTACCCGCTGTGGGACGGTACAGACCGTGTGCTGGTGGGTTTCAGCCCCTGCCAGGTGACCAGGAAAGGCGTGGTGGTGTCCTGCGCCACGCTGACACCCGAAGAACTGGCCCGCGTCGGGGACCAGAACCGGGCCATGGCCGAAGCGAATGCCGATGAGGTGCAAAACAACGTGCGCCCCACCTACGCCATCTATATGTTCGACCCTGCCAAACAAACCTTTCTGATCGTGGCCGCGCCGCCCCCAGGTTTCATGTACACGCACCCGGTTGCACTGCAGGCCCGCGCCGAGCCCAATGTGACCCCTGCCACCACGCTGGACACGACCCTGGCCGCCCAGAACCTGGGCCTGCTGGAAGTGCGCAGCGTCTACGACACCGATGGCCTGGGCCGTATGGGCGACCCCGTGTTGACGGCCATTGATCTGCCCGCGGGCTGCACCACGGCCATTCCCAAGACCGCGCCAACCGATCCGCTGGATACACGTGCCCGGGTGGCCGACATCCTGCGCATGAAGGACCCTGCCGATGCGGCCTATGGCTGTGCCCCGGCACGGTTCATCCGTGCGGTACGAGCCATTGCACCGGGCGAGGGCATGACCGGCACCCGCAATGCCCTTGGCGAGACGGAGTTCGAGATGCAACAGATTCTGGGATATGCGCCGATTGAGCCCGACGGCTCGTTCAAGCTGCAGGTGCCCGCCGACACACCCATCGCGCTGGCTGTCATCGACACCCAGGGCCGCGCCTTCCAGACCCATACCAACTGGATACAGGTGCGCCCCGGCGAGCGCCGCACCTGCGACGGTTGCCACAGCCCGCGCCGCGGCGGGGCGCTGAACGCGGGCGCCATCGTCAATAGCCAGTCCACCGCACTGCTGCCCGCCATGGCCAGCGCCCACCAGTCGGGTGAAACCATGGCCAGCACCCGCACCCGGCTGGACCCCAATGCCCTGAAGCTGGCACCCGACATGGTGTCCACCGATGTGTGGGCCGACACCAGCAAGCCCGGCGTCACCGCCCGCACTGCGCTCACCATCCGTTACACCGGCAATGCGCAGGCCAGCGACGACCTGGCAACCACCGTGCCGGTCAACGGCATCGTCAACTACCCCGAACACATACAGCCGCTGTGGAGTCGCAACCGCGGTGCCGGTACCTGCACCGGTTGCCACTCCGACCCCACACGCCTGGACCTGACGGCCACACGCGCAGCGTCCGGCCGCATCAGCTCGTACGACGAATTAATGATTGGCGACCCCGTCATAGACCCAGCGACCGGTCAGCCCGTCACCCGGGTGCAAGAAGGTGTGGTCACTGTCGAGCGCGGACCGGCCCTGGTCGACACCGCCGCGAGCGAAGGCGAGGCTTTGGGACTGGCCCGCAAAAGCCGCCTGATCGAGATCCTGTCCGGCCAGACGCTGATGGCCGGCACTGCCGCCCGCACGGCCCACCCTGCCCCTCCTGCCACCGCCCCCAACCATGCGAACCTGCTGAACAAGGCCGAGAAGCGCCTGGTCGCCGAATGGATAGACCTGGGCAGCAAGTACTACAACGATCCGTTTGACGCCGGTGCGGCCATGGTTCAAGCCAAGGGCATGGGCCAGGCTGCATTCGAGAGCCAGGTCTTGCCGGTGCTGCGCGCCACCTGTGCCGCGGGTTGCCACCAGCCTGTCGGTAGCAGTGCGCAGGCAAAACCCCAGGGCACATCATTCCGCAACAACCGCTTTGTGCTGACCGGGGACGCGGCAGGCGACTACAACGCGACGCTGGCCATGGTGTCCAACACCTGCAATGCAGCCAGCAACTCATTGCTCAAGCGCCCCTCCAGCGCCCCCCACCCCGTGGTGCTGCCCGTGGGCAGCACCAACTACAACAAGATCTCCAGCTGGATCACCACAGGCTGCTGAACCCATGACTGCACACCGATTCCTGCACACCGTGGCCGCGCTGGCGGCAACGGTCACACTGACCAGCTGCGGCGGAGGGTCTGACGTATTGGGCAATCCCCCCAGTGTCAGCAACGCGGCGATAGTCACCGGGCAGTCCCTGTCGTTCGCCTATTTCCAGCGCTGCATCAACCCCATATTTCTGGCGCAGTTGCCGGTGCAAGGCGGTGGTGCGGCCACCAACACCTGCGCCGGCTCGGGCTGCCATGAGACGCGTACGGGTACCGGTGGTGCACTGCGCCTGTTCCCCGAAGCTGCCATGGTGGACCTGGGCAACCCGGCCAACACACCAGCCGTCATACGCGCCAGTGACATGTACAAAAACTTCTACTCCGCCCAGGCGGCCGTGGTCATTGGCTCCGGCACGCAAAGCCGCTTGCTGGCCAAACCATTGCTGTTGGGTGTGTTGCACGGTGGCGGCCTGATCTTTCTGAGTGCCAATGACCCCAACGCCAAACTGATCCAGTACTGGATCAGCCGCCCGGTGCCCCTGGGTCAGGATGAATTCAGCACCGCCAACTACAGCATGTTCACGCCTGCAGACCCGCAAAACGGCACATGCAATACGTTATGAAACCAATGACACCCCACACCGCATTCGCTGCTGCATTTGGGGCCGTATGCCTGTCAGTCGCTGCACTGGCCACCGCCGCCGAGCGGGTTCAGATCACCGACCCGTATATCGAATTACACACGGGCCCGGGACGTGGTTTTCCGGTTTTTTTTGTGACCCCAAGGGAGCAATGGATTGGCATCGAACTGCGCCACACCGACTGGTTCAAGGTGCGCACCACGGATGACAAGGTGGGCTGGGTACACCGCAAACAACTAGAGAGCACACTCACAACTGCAGGTGACAAAAAGACCTTCCGGGACATGATGCTGGACGACTACCTAAGCCGCCGCATCCAGATGGGTGCGGCCTGGGGCCAGTTCAAATCCGAGCCCATGCTCAAGCTGTGGACCAGCTACCGCATGTCAGAAACCCTGAGCGTGGAGGGTACGCTGGGTCAGGTGCAGGGCCTGTTTTCGGGTACGGACATCTGGCATGCCAATGTGGTCAGCGAGCCCTGGTCTGACCAACGTATTTCGCCTTTCTTCAGCATAGGCCTGGGCAAGTTCAAGAACATCCCCAACCCCAGCCTGGTCGGCGCCGCAGCAACCGACGCGCAACTGGCGAACGCCAGCATAGGGGTGCGCTACTACCTGACCGAACGTTTTGTATTGCGCAGCGACTACACGTTCTACACCGCTTTCGTTGCAGACACCCGCTCGCTTGAATACCGCGCTGTCACGGCCGGCATCTCCTTTTTCTTCTGAAGGCCTCCACCATGCACACTTCCCTCCTGCGCAAACTTGTTCTGGCCGCGGCCACCACCACAGTGGCCCTTTCGGCACTGGCCGCCGATCCAGTACCTGCAGCCAAAACACCAACTGAACAAGTCATCCTGCCTGCCGTGAACCGGCGTGACATCAAGCTGCCACGCTTCCCATCCAACGATTTTGAAGTGGGCGCCTTTGTTGGCACGTACTCCACGCAGAACTTTGGTGCCAGCACGGTTGGGGGTTTGCGCCTGGGCTACCACATCACCGAAGATTTTTTTGCGGAAGCTGTCATCGCACAAACCCAGGTCAGTGATGCCAACTACCGGTTGATACTGCCCGGTGGCATTTTCGCCAGCGAGAAGGAGAACCTGAGTTACTACAACCTTTCAGTGGGCTACAACGTGCTGCCCGGTGAAGTCTTCTGGGGCAGCAAAAACGCCTGGCCTTTCTCGTTGTATGTGATTGGGGGTGTGGGCAGCACGTCGTTCAACCAGCAACGTCGGGCCACCTTCAACTTTGGATCAGGGCTGCGTGTCTACATCACTGACAGCATCGCGGTCCAGATCGATGCACGTGACCACATCTACTCGCTGGACATATTGGGCAAGAACCAGACCACGCAGAACCTTGAGCTGTCGTTCGGCCTGACCGCTTCCTTCTGAGGTCCAGACCGCACTATGACCCAGGACACGATGCCCCCCCGTTCTACACGGCGCACATTTGGTGTGCGCTGCGCCGCATCTCTTGCGCTACCCCTTCTCGCTGACGCCGCACGCGCTGCCGTGTCACCGTCCTCTGCTGCGCCGGACTTCACGCTGCGTTCCATGGGCGGTCCAAACATGCGCTTGCAGGAGCAACGCGGCCAGGTCGTCCTGGTCAATTTCTGGGCCACTTGGTGCGGCCCCTGCAAGCAGGAGATGCCGCACCTGAACAAGCTGTACGACAAATACCGCGCTGCCGGCTTTGTGCTTTTGGGTGTGAATGTGGACGACAACAGCCAGCATGCCAGCGACGTGGCCCAAAAGATGGGCCTGCGATTTCCGGTGCTACTGGACACCGACAAGGCCGTCAGCCGCCTCTACGACCTCAGCACCATGCCCACCACGGTGTTGATAGACCGTGATGGCCGCGTGCGCCATGTGCACAACGGCTACCTGGCGGGTTATGAAGACCTCTACGACAAGCAGATTCGGGGGTTATTGAAATGAACCTGCGCCCTACCCTGTCCATCGGCTTGCTGCTCATCATGGTGCTGCAAACCGGCTGCGCCATCCAGCCCTGGGTCAAGCCCTATGAACGTGAACACCTGGCAGACCCCATCATGAAGTTTTCGCGCAACACACTGGGCGAGAAACACTTTGAGCACGTGCGCGATGTGCGCGAAGGTGCCCGTGGCGCGACAGGTGTACAAGGAGGTGGCTGTGGCTGCAACTGATACACGCATGTCCACACGTACGAGGGCCAACCGCTGGAACTGGATACGGCACGCCGCGGCCCTGCTGGGCGGTGTATTGGCCGCCAGCGGTGTACGCGCCGCCGACCTGTCCGAGGACACGGCCGAGGCGCTTTACCACGCATACAACGGTGGCGGTGTCAACGCCACCGGCCCGGCTCTGCTGGTGCGCAAACAACTGATGGACAAGGTCTCGCTGTCCGCCAGCTACTACATGGACGCGGTCAGCAATGCGTCCATCGACGTGGTGACCACCGCCAGCCCCTACACCGAGAACCGGTCCGAGTATGCGGTGGGCGCTGAGTACGTGTACCGCGATTCCAAGATCTCGCTAAGCACCTCGACCAGCCGCGAAGGTGACTACACCGCCAACCGCCTGGGCCTGGACATCGCGCAGGAAACATTCGGCGGCATGACCACGGTCAGCCTGGGGTTCACCCGAGGCAATGACAGCATAGGCAAACATGCAGCACCCGAATTTGCGGACGTGGCTGCGCACTGGCAATACCGGCTGGGGGTGACCCAGATCCTCACACCCAAATGGGTCATGAGTGCCAACGCCGAGGTGCTTGCCGATGACGGGTTTCTGGGCAGCCCCTACCGTGTGGCACGCGTGTTTGGCGCCGCCGTGGCAGAACGCACACCGCGCACCCGTTCATCGCGTGCCATCAAGTTCCGCGTCATCGGAGACCTGGGTTCGCGTGACGCCGTGCATGCCGCCTACCGCTATTTCTGGGACAACTGGGACATCAAGGCCCACACCGCGGAGCTGGGCTACAGCCGCTACTTTGGAGACAAGTGGCTGGCTGATACCTCGCTGCGTTTTTACCGGCAAGACCATGCGTTGTTCTACAGCGACAACGCCACGGCAGAGAGCACCTATGTCTCGCGCAACCGGCAACTCAGCACCTTCAGCAGCGTGGGTTTGGGCGCCAAAGTGGCATACCAGCTGCGCACGGTTCCCGGCAAATACGCGCTCAAGCTCAACGGTGCCTATGAGTACACCAACTTCAAGTTCAGCGACTTTACCGACATCCGCACGGGTGAGGCCTACGCCACCCAAGCCAACCTGTTTCAGGTCTACCTGACCGCCACCTTCTAAGCCCATGACCATGATGCCCATCTACCGCCACTTGACTCCATGCCTCGTGCTGCTGTGCACGCTGGGCACCGCCTGGAGCGCCGATGCACCGGTGGCACCTCCACCGGCTGCACCCACCGAATTTGCCGTATTGGACACCCGCATACAGGACATCAAGAGCGATGTGATCAAGCTCAACCGCGATCTGCTCGTACTGGAGGAAGAACTGCTGTTCCCCGCCAACACCCAGGTGGCGCTATTTGTGTCCATGGACGTGGGCAAGATGTTCCAACTGGACTCGGTGCAGATCAGGATAGACGACAAGCTGGTGGCCAGCTACCTGTATACCCCGCAGGAGGTGCAGGCCCTGCACCGCGGTGGTGTGCAACGCATCTATGTGGGCAATCTGCGCGCCGGCACACACGAGCTGGTGGCCTTCTTCACTGGCGGTGGCCCCCATGCACGTGACTACAAGCGTGGGGCGACGGTGAAGTTTGAAAAAGACACGCAGGCCAAATACGCCGAGCTGCGCATCCGAGACTCCAGCGCCAAACTGCAGCCCGAGTTCGATATCAAGTTCTGGCAGTAAATACAGATGCGATTGCCAGCCCTTGCCCTGCTCACACTGCTCTGCGCCGCAGACCTGTGCGCCCAGCCCGCGGGAGTAGTCAAAGACCCGCACTATGGTGACGTGTTGTTCCATTACTTCCAGGAAAACTATTTCACTGCAGCCACCACATTGATGGTGTCCCAGAAGATGGATCGGGTAGCACACCACACCGAAGAGGCCGAGGTATTACGCGGCGGCATTTTGCTGTCGTACGGTTTGCACCGGGAGGCGGGCGACATCTTCAACCGCCTCATTGCCATGGGCGCCACACCGCCCACTCGCGACCGGGCCTGGTACTTCTTGGCCAAAATACGTTACCAGCGCGGCTACCTGGCCGAGGCGCAAGAGGCAATGGCCCGGATCGGCAATGCCCTGGCACCGGAACTCAGAGAAGAGCGCACTCTGCTGCAAGCCAATCTGCAAATGGCGCAGGGCGACTACAGCGGTGCAGCCACCACGCTGGCCGCCGTGGACAGCAAAGCCCCCAGCGCCCGTTACCTGCGCTTCAATCTTGGCGTGGCACTGATCAAGGCCGGCCAGACCGAGCGCGGCACGGCCGTACTGGACGAGCTAGGCCGCGCGTCGGCTGAAGACGAAGAGTACCGAGGCCTGCGCGACCGTGCCAATCTGGCCCTGGGCTTCGCTGCCATGGCCGACAACCAGCCCAAGGCAGCCCGCGATTACCTGGAGCGTGTACGCCTGAAAAGCCTGCAGGCCAACAAGGCACTGCTGGGCCTGGGCTGGGCGGCCGCTTCGATGAAGGAGCCCACGCTGGCGCTGGTGCCCTGGACGGAACTGACGGGCCGCGACGTACAGGATTCAGCCGTGCTGGAGGCCCACATTGCCGTGCCTTATGCCTACGCCGAGCTGGGTGCCTACAGCCAATCGGCACGGGGTTACGAAATGGCGGTTGCCACCTTTACCCGTGAGCACAGCGCCTTGAACGAATCCATTGCCGCCATCCACACCGGCAAGCTGGTGGAAGCGCTGGTCGACAGCAACCCCGGCCAGGAGATGGGTTGGTTTTGGGGCGTGCGCGAACTGCCCGACATGCCACACGCCGCCCACCTGGCCCATGTACTGGCCCAGCATGCATTCCAGGAGGCGCTGAAGAACTACCGCGACCTGGTCTTTCTGACCCGCAACCTGCAGGAGTGGCGCGAAAAGCTGGGCGTGTTTGACGATATGTTGGCCAACCGCCGCAAGGCCTTTGCCGAGCGTCTGCCCCTGGTGCGTGCGCGTGCCAGCGAGATCGGTATCGCTCCGCTACGCCAACGCCACGAGAAAGCCGTCAGCGTGGTCGCCGCCGGTACCACCGCAGCAGACGGCTTGGCTTTTGCCGATGCCAGGCAGGTAGACCTCATGACACGGGCGTCCAACGTGCAACATGTATTAAAAACAGCGCCGGATAGTGCCGAAATTGTCGCCGCACGCGAACGCGCACGACTGGCCTCTGGTGCGCTCACCTGGCAACTGGCGCAAGACTACCCCGACCGCGTTTGGAAGGCCAAACAAGAACTGCAATTGATTCGCGATGAACTGGCCATCGCCCAGCGGCTGGACGCTGCTCTGGCACAAGTCCAGCGCGACGAGCCCACACGCTTTGAAACCTTTGACAAACGCATTGCCGCCATCAGCCCTGTGCTGGACGCCATGGTGCCGCGTCTGGCTGCGCTGACCCGCACCCAGCAGCAGGCCGTGCAAGGCATCGCCGTGGCCGAACTCACGCGCCAACAGGAACGCTTGGACGTGTACTCCACCCAGGCCCGCTTTGCACTGGCCCAGCTCTATGACCGCGGCACCGACCATTCCGCCGTAACCCAGGAGGCCGGCCATGCAAAACAGCCATAAGCTGACGCTGCTGATGGTTTGTGTGCTGAGTGCCTGCGCCAGCAAGCAGCGTGGCACACCCGACAATGAACCCACATTGAAGACACTGGCCAGCCGCACGGTCACGGTGGAGAAAGATGCGGGCGTGGCGGCCAACCCCTCGCAGGCTATCGCAGCCTACCGTGGCTTCCTGGCCGTGGCACCCAAAGCGCCGCAGCGTGAAGAGGCGATGCGCCGGATCGGCGACCTGGAGATGGACAGCGCCGACATCCAGAATGAAAACCCCCAGGCGACCGGCGGCCCTGACTACAAGGCCGCCGTTGCCCGCTACCAGGATGTTCTCAAGGCCTACCCCAATAGCCCCGGTAACGACCGCGTGTTGTACCAGTTGGCCCGAGCACAAGAGCAAAGCGGTGACCTGGAATCGGCCTTGAAGACCTTGGACCGCCTGGTCAAAAACTACCCTGCAACCACACATGGCGACGAGGCCCAGTTCCGCCGTGGCGAGTTGCTGTTCACCGCCCGCAACTACACACAGGCCGAGCAGGCCTACGCCACGGTGTTGGGCAGGGGCACAGCCGGCCGCTACCATGACCGCGCGCTGTACATGCAGGGCTGGTCACAGTTCAAGCAGGGCCGCTTGGAAGAGGCGGTGCAATCATTCTTTGGCGTACTGGACGCCAAGCTCGCTAACAGCGGCGATGGCCAACTGGAATCCATCAAAGGCCTGACCCGCGCCGACCGCGAGCTGGTCGAAGACACGTTCCGCGTCACCAGCCTGAGCCTGGCCAACCTCAAGGGTGCGGAGTCGATTGCGCCCTATATCAATTCCCCAGCGCGCCAAAACTACGCCTTCCGTGTCTACGAGCAACTGGGTGAGCTCTACCTCAAGCAGGAGCGCGTCAAAGACGCGGCCGACACCTTTGCCCTGTTTGCACGCAACAGCCCGCTGGATGCGCAAGCGCCGATCTTCCAGGCCCGTGTGATTGGGGTTTATGAGCGCAATGGTTTTGCGATGCTGGCCCTGGATGCCAAGAGGGAATACGTGGCCCGCTATGGCAGCGCAAGCGCCTTGCGCAAAAGCAACCCCGAAGGCTGGCAAAAGGCCCAACCGCTGGTACAGACCCACATGGCCGAGCTGGCGCGCCACTACCACGCCAGTGCGCAAAAGAGCAAACGCACTGCCGACTACCAGGAGGCCGTGCGTTGGTACCGCGACTACCTGACCGCTTTCCCCAAAGACCCGCAGTCCGCACAGAACAATTTTTTACTGGCCGAATTGTTGTTTGAAGACGGGCAGTATGCGCAAGCCACCGCTGAGTATGAGAAGACGGCGTATGTTTATCCACCCCACGCGGCCAGCGCCGACGCGGGCTACGCCACGCTGCTGGGCTATGCACAGCAGCAAAAGAAAGCAGGCCCTGCCGAACTGCCCACGCTGCAACAGGCCAGCGTGGCGAGCGCGCTGCGTTTTGCGGATACCTTTGGCGCAGACAGCCGCGCCGCAGCGGTGCTGGCGGATGCATCCGAGACACTGTTGGCACTGAAGAACCCCGCACAGGCAACCGCCGTAGCGCAAAAGTTGTTGGACCGGCAACCTGCAGCGCCCGACGCCCAACGCCGCGTCGCCTGGACCGTGTTGGCCCATACACGTTTTGACGCCGGGAACTTTGCAGGCGCGGAACAGGCTTACAACCAGGTGCTCCAACTCACAGCCGACAAAGCTGCGGGGCGTGATGCCGTGGTGGAACGCCACGCCGCCGCCATCTACAAGCAGGGAGAACAGGCAAGAACCGCGGGAGAGACCCGTGCCGCAGTGGGCCACTTCGAGCGCATTGCCAGAGTTGCTCCGCAGTCCACGGTGCAGGCCGCTGCCCAGTACGACGCCGCCGCATCCCATATCGCGTTGAAAGACTGGGATGCAGCGGCCCGTGCACTGGAAGACTTCCGCAAACGCTACCCCAAACATCCGCTGCAGGCGGAAGTGGGCAGCAAGCTGGCTGTGGTCTATGTGGAGAAGGGTCAATGGGCTAACGCCGCGACCGAGTTTGAGGGGCTGGCCACTACGCACAAGGACCCGGCCATATCACGCGATGCACTGTGGCAAGCGGCCGAGCTGCACGAGAAAGCCAACGCACGCCCAGCCGCCACCAAGGCCTATGAGCGCTACCTGGCGCAAAACCCACAGCCATTGGAACCCGCGCTGGAGGCCCGCCATCGCCTGGCACGGTTGGCCAAAGAAGACCGCAACCCCACCCGCGTCCTGGCGCTGCAAAAAGACATCTTCCAGGCCGACCAGAGCGCGGGAACGGCCCGCACCGACCGCACACGTTACCTGGGCGCCACGGCTGCACTGGCGCTGGCCGAACCGGTGGCCGAGGCCTACCGCAAGGTCACGCTGACCGAGCCACTGCAGAAGCAGCTCAAGCTGAAGAAGACCAAGATGGAAGAGGCCCTGAAGGCATACGCAGTGGCCACTGACATGGGCGTGGCCGACGTGACCACCGAGGCCAGCTACCGCATCGCCACGGTGTACCGCGACTTTGGCAAGGCCCTGCTGGCATCCGAACGACCCAAGAAACTCAACAAGGCAGAACGCGAGCAGTACAACGTGCTGCTGGAGGAACAGGCCTTCCCCTTTGAAGAAAAGGCCACCGAGATCCACGCGCTGAACGCCCAGCGCGCTGCCAGCGGCATCTACGACCAGTGGGTCAAAAGCAGCTTTGACGCATTGCGCGAGCTGCGGCCGGTGCGCTATAGCAAGACCGAACGCCTGGAGGGCAAAGGCCCTGAGCAGGCCGTGTCGCTGACCCAACAAGGCATCACACAACGCCAGGCCGGTCAGTTTGACAAGGCGCGTCAGGCCTATGAGAAAGCCATTGCACTGGATGCCAACTACACACCCGCCATCCTGAACCTGGGCATCCTGCAAGACCTGTACCTGGGCGACAGCAAACAGGCTCTGGTTTTGTACGAACGTTACCTGTCACTGACGCCCAGCGGCGACGCCACCGTCGCCAAATGGGTGGCGGACTTGAAGAACCGCAAGGAGAAGGCATGAGCCCCCACCGACCACACTGCCTGCTTGCTGCGGCCCTCGCAATACTTGCCGTGCCCGCCATGGCACAGGACCGTGCGGAGATAGACCGCACCCGCATCACCGGCAACCGTGAGCTGCCCAAGGTGCTGTACATCATGCCGTGGAAGAAGCCCCTGCCCGCCGACCTGTCCGGCCGCCCTCTGGTCAGTGTGCTGGACGAAGCCCTGGCACCGCTGGACCGCGATGTGGTGCGCCGCGAGGTGTACTACGACGAAGTGACACGCACCAAATCCAGTGCCGCACAGTCTGCAGCTACAACACCGACCAGTAAATAGATTTTCAACACCATCCACCTTCTTTATCGGAGACCACCACCATGAACGCCCTCGACACAGCCATCAAGTTTTTCCAGGATTGCGGCCTGTTCATCTACCCCAGCGTACTCATCATGGCGCTGGGCGTGGCCATTGCCATTGAGCGCTACATCTTTCTGAGCCGGGCCCGCAGCCAGAACCGCTCGGTCTGGGCCCAGACCCTGCCCATGCTGCAGCAGGGCCTGTTCAAGGAGGTGCGTGTTTTGACCGCCAGCTCGGACTCGGCAGTAGGCAAGATCGTCAACTACGGCCTGACCCGCATGCAAAGCCCGGGCCGCCGCGAAGACTACGACGCAGCGATGGAAGAAGGCATGATGGAAATCGTGCCCCGTCTGGAGAAGCGCACCCACTACATCGCCACCTTTGCCAACGTCATCACGCTGGTGGGCCTGCTGGGCACCATCATCGGGTTGATCAAGGGCTTTACTGCCGTGGCCCAGGTTAACCCAGCCGAGAAAGCCGAGCTGCTGTCGGCCAGTATTTCCATCGCGATGAACAACACGGCGTTTGCGTTGATGGTGGCCATTCCCTTCCTGCTGATCCATGCCTTCCTGCAAGCGCAGACCAGCGAGATTGTGGATGGCCTGGAATCCGCCAAGATGAGTTTTCTGAACCTGGTGCAGCGCCTTGCCGCCGAACACACTGCCGCAGCGGGCGCCAAGGCGCACTGACACACCATGAAGAACCGACGCCTCCGCAAAACTGCGGCGCATCTGGAGATCACCGCCTTCATCAACCTGATTGTGGTGCTGGTGCCTTTCCTGTTGTCGACCGCGGTGTTCACCCGCCTGTCGGTCATCGACCTGACACTGCCCGCGCAGAACTCCGGTGCGCTGGAGCAGGTCAAGGCCGACAACCTGCAGCTCGAAGTGGTGGTGCGTGCCGACGCGCTGGAGGTGGGTGACCGCCTGGGCGGTTTGATCGAGCGCATCGCGGCCACACCCACCGGGCCGGATGTGAAGGCCCTGTCGCGCCTGGTGCAGCAGCTCAAGACACGTTTCCCTGACAAGCTGGATGCCACCGTACTGGCCGAACCCAACACCTCGTATGACACCCTGGTCCAGGTAATGGACGCCGTGCGTGCCGGCCACATGGCGCAGGGCGACAAGGTGGTGCGGTCCGAGCTATTTCCCAATATTTCCATCGGGGATGCACCATGAAGCTCACTCCCCTGCAAAAACGCGCAGAACGGCGCAACCGCCACCAGAACATGGTGGACATGAACCTGGTCTCGCTGATCGATGTATTCACCATCCTGATTTTCTTTTTGCTCAGCAATTCGGGGGGCGTGGAGACCTTGCCCCATTCCAAGGCCGTGCTGCTGCCCGAGTCGGTGGCAGAGACCTCGCCGCGTGACACCGTGGTGGTGACGGTCAGCGGCGCAGACATCCTGGTCGATGGCCGCAGGGTTGCGTCCAGCGTGGACGTGTTGGCCCAGGCCGATGACATGATTGGACCATTGAAGGCTGAGCTGGACCTGCTGCAAAGCAGCCGCCAGGTGGTGCGCACCGAAAACGCGGAACTGGCCAAACGCCTGACCATCATGGGTGACAAGGAGATTCCCTACCGGCTGCTGCGCCGCATCATGGTGACCAGCGCCAGCGCCAACTTCAGCGATGTGTCCTTCGCCGTGCGGCAGAGGCTGGAAACATGAGCACCACCACATTGACCGTTTCCTTTCGCCATCCGGTATTGCCCTGGGCCGGCTCGCTGGAAGATGATGTGCGTTTCGCGCGCGTGCGCCGGGCCGTACTCGTTGTCAGTACCGTGCTGTGCCTGGTGGTCTTGCTGAAGCCGGTGGTGGTGCCAGATCGCAGCCAGGCGCCTGACCTGCCACCGCGGCTGGCCACCATGATTCTGGAGAATGCAAAACCTCCGCCGGTCATACCCACGGCCAAATTGGTCAGCAAGCCCGAGCAGCCACACGCTGTGTCGCGCAACCCGGAACCGCCACGCAAAGTCGCGCTGAACAAAGAAGCGCCTGTGCCGGAAGCCCGTGTGCCCGTACCCAACAAGGCACCGGGTGAAGCCGATGCCGCACGGCGCAAGGCCGCCGGTGTGGGCCTGTTGGCCATGTCCAAGGATTTGGCCGAACTGCACGGCGCACCACTGGCCGTGCAACTGGCACCGGTCAAGCAGGGGCCTGGCGTAGGTACAGGCACCGGAGTGGGCGTGGGCGCGGGCACAGCCCCCGGTCTGCCCACGCGTGCATTGATCACATCCAACGCCAGCAGCGGCAGCGGTGGCATCAACACCGCCGCCTTCAGCAACAATGCTGGCGGCGGTGGCCTGGCCGGCCGCGCCACCACGCTGGTGGAAGGCGCCGTGGGCGGCGGCGGTGGCGGCGGCCCCGGCGGCGGCGGCGCACGCGGCAAGGGCGATGGCACCGGTAGCGGCTTGGGCAGTGCGGGCAGCGTGGGTGGCAAGCTGGCACAGGGCGGCAGCGGCAAGGCCTCACGCTCCATCGAGGAAATCAAGCTGGTCTTCGAACGCAACAAGGGCGCCATCTACTCCATCTACAACCGCGCGCTGCGTGACGAACCCGGCCTGCAGGGCAAGGTGGTGCTGGAGCTGAAGATTGCACCGGCCGGCCATGTGGTGGAGTGCCGCATAGTATCCAGCGAGCTCAAAACACCCGAGCTGGAGGCCAAGCTGCTGGCGCGTGTGCGGCAGTTTGACTTCTCGGCCAAGGATGTGGACCAGATGGTGGTGACCTGGCCGGTGGACTTCTTGCCTTCGTAGCCTGATATTCTTGGCACACCGCAGGACCACCCTGCTTTTTGTGCCAATCTTCACCGTGCCATTGACCCCCCCACAACTTTCCCTTTCCCCCTTCAACCGCCGCACTGCTTTAATCGCCAGCCTGAGCTTGCTGGCGTCAGAGTCCACGCTGGCAGCGCACACCCAAAAAGCCACACCACCCCCGGATCTATGGCCACTCGCTTCTGCCGTACCCGGCGGCATTGCCCGTCTTGACCTGGGTCCTGCCACAACCCGACCGGTTGCGCATTTGGGTGATGTGCCCCTGCTGGTGTTGGGAGACGCCAAACGCTGGACGGCCCTCGTTGGCATCGCACTCGCCACTGCGCCAGGCCCTGCAAGCATAGCCGTGCAGCAGGAGGGCGGCGGCGCACGCCAGGTGGATTTCACAGTCGCGCCCAAACCCTACCCGGTTCAGAAACTGAAGGTATCCCCAAGCAAGGTTGATTTGTCAGATGCAGACGAGGCCCGGTATGCGCGTGAACGTGCCCACATGGCCACCGTGCTGGCAACCTTCACCGAGCCATTACCCCACCCTTCCATGCTGCGCATGGCAGCCCCCGTGGCAGGGCGACGCTCCAGTTCCTTCGGTCTACGCCGCATATTCAACGGCCAGGCGCGCAGCCCCCACAGCGGCATGGACATCGCGGCTGCAGCCGGGACCCCCGTGCTGGCGCCACTACCCGGACGCGTCATTGACACCGGCGACTATTTCTTCGGCGGCAATACCGTTTTCCTGGACCACGGCGGCGGCCTGCTGACCATGGTCGGCCATCTGAGCGCCATCCATGTCAAAGTGGGCGACCTGGTCAAGACGGGTGACCGCGTCGCATCGGTCGGCGCCACTGGTCGGGCAACAGGGCCACACCTGCACTGGGGCGTAGTGCTGAACCGCAAGATGGTGGATCCGGCCTTGTTCCTCGCTGCCTGAGGGCTGCAGTGCCCTATTTGACGGTGGCGGGCTTTGCCGTCGCCCGCCCCTTGCCCGCCAACACCGCGGGCACGGTGATGCTGTAGCGCCTGGCCATGGCGGCATATTCACCAGAGTCCATCAGTTTGGCCAAACCCGCGTTGAATGCCTGGCGCAGCTCTTCGTGTTCGGTATCCTTGGTGAACGCAAAGTAGCCTACTTCCTTGCCAATCATTGGAGAGACGACGGAGAACTGGTCGTATTTGCCCAGTGAAGCCATGCCGGCCGTGGTGTTGCGTTCATTGGCCACAAAAAAATCCATGCGGTTGTTCAGCAGCATGGTCAGGCCGCTTTCCACCGTGTTGGCATTGGTGACCCCCAGGTTGGCGCGCTCTTGGTCAAAAGGTGTGCCATACACCCAACCGAGCACCGCCACCAGACGCTTGCCTTTGAGTGACGCGTAGCTGCCATCCCAACTGGCCCTGGAGCCCGCCACCTTGTAGAACACCATGTTGTCCTGGTAAAAAGGCTGGTCGGCAAACAGGAAACGCGCTTCCCGCGCAGGTGTTTTGTACGGGCCCACCAACACATCTGCGCTGCCATTGGCCACCATCTCCTGCGCCCGCGCCCAAGGGTAGATACCGAACTTCAGCGTAAGGCCCTGCTGCTGGGCAATGCTGCGTGCCAGCTCTGCGCCCAAGCCAATGAACTCGCCGGTTTCGGTTTGCTCGTAAATGCGTGCAAACGTGGTGCCCACCACCAAAACCTCTTTGGCTTGCGCGGCGCATGCCAACAACACCCACAGCATGCTGCTGACAATGCGCCGTCTGAAAGAGTGACTGGACATGGTGACTCCGTTATAGCGCAACGAAGCGCACTTGGATACCTCAATATTGATAGCAAACAGTGTCCATTCCACAGGGGCTAGAGCCCAGTTCTCCTCTGGAGATTTGGAGTAGTACAAACAATAACCCCAAATCAGGTATTTAAAACGTTGTTTTACAAAAATTACCGCATTTACGCTGTTTCAGTTGGTAACTATTTACCACCTGCCATGTGACCCAAACCACCAGAATATGGGAGGCAAACCAACGCCGATCCGCGTAAATTTTGTTTGTTTTAGGGGGCCTTGATTTGCGTGTAAAAGAGGTAGATAGTCGGCTCTCGCTGTCGACAAAAACGGGAGGTGCAATGCAAGCCCTTTCTACGTACAGACCATGACTTCCGAACGCTCTGTCCGAAAGTTCTGGCGAGACCCTTGCCTGCATATTCTTTTGCTGGTGTTGGCACTGGTCGGCTTCAAATTGTTCGCTTTGGAGATGGTGTCCCGCGCCTACATGGACTGCCAGTGGTGCTTGTCCACCAAAGCCGTAACCCATGAATCGGAGCTGGTGCTTATCCTGCTCGCCATCCACCTGTTGTCATGCATTTCCCGACTGCGGCTTGTGCGGGTACCACTGCGGCTGCTGCTACTGCTGGGCCTGGTTATCACGGGCCTGGATCTGCTGGTCACACACACCCTGTGGACCCGCCTGACCCTGTCGGAACTACTGGTGTTTGCCGGGGAGTTCGGTGCCGTGGCGGGTTTCCTACAGCAGTTGCTGCCCAACATCTGGACGGCACTGGCGATAGCGCTGGCTGCAGGCCTGGTACTGGTGGTTTTTGTGCGTTATCTGCGCGACGACCGGGCTTCCTTGCCACCCCTGTTCCTGTACCTGCTGATTGGCGCGGGCGTTGTGGGTTGTGAGCTGGTGGAGACCCGGGAGTACCACGACGCTTTCCTGCAAAACTCCGTCCAGGTATTTTTCAAACGGCAAACCAGCACCACGCCGTATTCCGCAGAGTTTTCCAAAACAATAAGCGCCGCACCCGCTGCAGAACCCGCGATCTGCAGCAAGGCGGTCCACGGGCGCTCCGATGTCATTCTGCTGGTGTTCGAGTCACTGTCCATGTACCACAGTGCGCTTTTCTCCGGCATCAACGACTGGATGCCGGAATTTGACGCGATCAGCAAGACTGGTACTCGCTTCTCCAACTTCTACGCCAACGGTGTAACGTCTGAGCAAGGCCTGGTGTCCCTGCTGACCGGTGAGCCTCCCATTGCCAGAGGCAAAACGACCAAGACGCTTTTCGAGCAGTTCCACAGCCCTGTGGATTCCGTGCCGCGCATGCTGCACGGGCTGGGATATGAAACCGTGTTCCTGACCACCGGCAACCTGGGCTTCATGGACAAGGGAAAATGGCTCAAAGGCATAGGGTTTGACGTAGTGGAGGGACACGAAGCGCCTGCCTACATGGGACTCAAACGCTACCAGTTTGACGCCGCCCCGGACGACGCCCTTTACGACCGAGCCCTGACCTGGCTGCAAGAGCACAAGACCGCACCGGTCTTCATGACACTGGAAACCGTCACCACCCATATGCCCAATGTTGACCCGGAAACGGGTGCCCGCTCGCAGGAGCAGACCTACCGGTATGCAGACCGGCAGTTGGGCAACTTTGTGCGCAGCCTGCGCTCCAGTGGTTTTTTTGACAATGGCACACTGATCATCACTGCAGACCACCGGGCCATGGTGCCCCTGAGCCTGAAGGAACAGGCGTTGTACGGCGACCGGGCGTATGCACGCGTTCCAATGACCGTGGTTGGCAAAGGTGTGGTTGCGCGGCATGAGACGGCCAGCCTTTCACAATCTGATCTATTGCCGTCGCTACGCAACGCCCTGGGCACAGGACAGCAATGCGCGGGCGCCAACCAGGGCGTATTCTTGCCAACCGTGGCACATGTACCCCAATGCATCTACACCAACCGCAGTTACGACCACAACAGTGTTTTTGTGCATTGCGGGGCGAGCGACTTCACCGTTGCACTGAACGGCGACAAAACCCGGTTTGTCGACGCCATCGCACCGCCACCGGGCCTGCTGCCCGAGCTGCACCGGCTGCGGTTGGGCCAGGGCTTCCGTTAGCCTGTACAGGGACCTCGCCCTGTCAGCGCTGCGTCACGCTCAGCTCAGCCCGCGGCTTCCAGTCTGTTTCGGCCGACACGGTCCTGGCGGCACCTACAAACAGCCGCTCGGTCGGCAGCTTGCGGCTGGCCAGGTAGTCCTTCACCGCCACACCCCTTTGCAGGGCCAGGGTGCGGATGGCGTCTTCGTTTACGGGAATACTGGCCAGCAACAGGGCTTCCATCTCGGCCACAGGAACATCTTTGGCCAGGCCCACTACGTTGCGCGGCTTGGTGATGTCGGCACGGCGGTAGACCTGGGCCAGCAGGGCTGGATACTCGGCGTCGGTCAGTGTGGCGGCCGCGCTGCTGTCCTGCCCGGTAACGGTGGCGCGGCGGCGCTTTTCGACCAGCAGCAGGGCTTTGAGATTTTCACGTTTCAACGCATCACGCTCCTGGTCCAGATTGGCAGTGCCCACCACCGTGACGTTCAGCGTGGGGCGGGCGCTCAGGCCCTTGACCACCTGGTCCAGCCCCTGGGTCGCGGTGGGTGTCAACACACTGCTGCCGGGCGCAAACACCACGGTGCTGAGCTCATCGGCATCTGCACCACCGCCCATGGCACTGGCGATCAGGCTGAACGGCGAGGTCAGCGCCTTGCCAATCAGGTTGGTAACGACCTTCCACACCAGAGACCCAAAGCTGAACTGCGGATCGTTCAATGAGCCGCTGATGGGCAGGTCAATGTCGATGACACCATTGCTGTCGGCCAGCAGCGCCACGGCCAACTTGACTGGCAAGCTGTTGGGAGCGCCCTTGACTTCATCACCAAACGTCAGCTGGTTCAACACCAGTTTGTTGCTGGCGGTGAGTTGGCCGTTGGGCAACACGGTGTAGTTCACGTCCATGCTGAGCTTGCCGCGCTCAATGCCGTAACCGGCGTATTTGATGGAATATGCCGTCAGCGGCGGCAGGTCCAGGTCGCGTACCTTGCCCTTGATATCCAAGGCCAACGGTTTGGCAAGGGGGTTGACCTTGCCAGTGACCTCCAGCGACGCCGTGCCCTCGGCCCGGCCGCGCAAATCCAGATCGGCCATCTGCACACTGCCGTCTGCCGCCTGCGACGAAAACTGGCTCAGCGTGCCCTGCAACTCGCTGAGGTTGGCTGAGTAATTGGGGCGTATAAAACGGTCCGAAAACAGCACCTTGCCGTTAACCACGCTGATTGGCCCCATTTTGACAATGGCGTCCAGTGGCGACGGCGTGGATGGGGATGCTGATGCCGATGCAGGTGCACTGGCAGAGGCCACTGGTTGCGCGGCTTGCGGCGTGTTGGCCGCTTCCGACTGTGGCGTCTTCACCAGGTCCTGCAGGTTGATGCGCCCGTTGGGGTTGACGATGACACGGGCAAAAAAATCTGACAGCGCGGCCTGGCGCACCTGCAGACGGGTTGCGGTGTCCGGAGCCATGGCCAGTGTTATGCCGGGCACGGTGAGTGACTTCCAGCTCAGCAGCTCCTCGGTCACACCCAGATCGGGCGAATCGGCGGTGGGGGTGCCAGCACTGGGTGTGCCGGCCACGGTGTTGGCGCGGAAGTCTTCCAGCGACGCATCACCCTGCACCTGTACTTCTGCCCCAGCCGCAACGGCGGCATAACGTACCTGGCCCTTGAAGCTGGCATCCGCACGCAGCACTGCAATGTTCAGCTTGTCTGCCAGGTATGGCACGATGGCGTGCACCGGCAGATCAACCGCCTCCACAGTACCCTGCGCAGCCAAGGGCGCCCACATCACGGTACCGCGGTAGTTCAGGCTGCCGGGTTCGGTGCGGCCGGATTTGACGCGGGCGGATAGCGTCAGCGGCGCGGGCTTGGTGCCTTCCAGCGTGGCATTCTGCAGTTGCAGCTTCAGCGTGGACAGCTCCAGGCGCACGGGGCGGGCCAGGCTGCGGTCATCCAGCTTGAAGTTGCCGTCTTCGATGGCCAGCTCGGTCAAACCCACCTGCCAAGGGGTTGCGGGCGCTGCGGTGGACGGTGTGTCGGAGGGCCTTGCCGCATCGACAGCATCAGGGGCTGCGGCCGGTGCAGCCGCCTTCAACCAGCGCTGGACCATCCACTGGCCCTGCGCGTCGCGGTGCAGCATGGCGCTGGGGGCGCGCAAGGCCAGTTTGGCAATGGTGCCGGTTCGGGCAAACACATCCAACTGCGCACCGCCCACCTCCAGCAGTTTGAAGCGGGGCATTTCATTCGCCGCACGCTCGGCACCTGTGGTCGCCACAAGAACCTCCTTCGCAACCTCCTTCGCAGCCTCTTTGCCCCCCTTCAATGCAAAGTCACGCAGGGTCAAACTAGGGACCGAGACCACCAGCGTGTCGGCAGCCTTGGCTTCTGGTTTGCCTGCTGTCCATGTCGCACCCAGCTCGGCGTCCAGAATGCCCTGCGCTGTGGGCTGCAGAAACTGCGCCACATAGGGTGCAGCCAGGCCCAGCTCTACGTCGGCCAGCGTGGCTTGCGCGGTAACCCGCGGTTCGGCGCCCTCGCCCTTGAATTCCAGGCGTGCGGTCTTCCTGCCTTTGGACGGCAGGCTGGCCGAGCCCTCAAACGTGGCGGGTGTTGCCCCCAGGGGCCAGCGCAGGGTTTTGGCCTGCAGCTCCAGCTCCGCCAGGTTGATGCGGGCTGCGGGCTGGATGCTGTCGTCTGCCCACTCCAGCGCGCCACGGTGCAGTGCAAACCGCTCCAGCGACAGGCGCCACGGCTTGGGGGCTGGCGCAGCCAGAACCTTTAAGCCTTTTTGGCCTGTAGCCCCCGTCGGCGCTGACTGTTTCACTACTGATTTTGTAGCATCCAGCAGCAGGTTGATGCGACCGGAACGGTTGCGTGTGCCCTGCACGGTGGGCGCGTGGATGTCCAGGGACGCCAGGCTGACCACCCGGTCCAGCGGGCGCACATCGGCCAGCGCGGCCTCGATCGATTCCACCGCCAGCAACGGCGCGCCAGAGGCATCTGCCACCGCCAACTTGGACACCTTGAGTGTGCCCGTGAGTGCCAGCTTTTGCTGCTTGGCCTGCTCAAAAGCCAGGCGTATGTCCGCATCCACCACCGCAGATTGCAGGCGCACCGGCAGGCTGCTGGGCAGGTAGGGCAGATACGGCGCCAGGTCCAGCTTGCTGATCTTCAGCGAGGCCTCGCCTTTTTGTGTGTGGGCAAAGGGCGTGCCCTCTGCTGCCGTATCGAACTGGCTGCCATTGAGTGTGAACGCCAGACGCGGCACGACCTTGACGGTGCGTTTGGATTCCATCGTGCTGACAAACGGCACGGCCAGGTTCAACGCCCGCAGGCTGTGCTGGCGCACGCCGGAGGCCGTGTGGTCACTGAAGTCCACCGCGCCACCATTGAGCGTCAGGTTGTACAGCGCTAACTGCAGGGGCGCCGTATTGTCGGAGGCCGGTGCCTGTTCCAGGCGCTCCAGGATGTCGTCCACATCGTAGCGGCCGTCGCCCAGATGGGTGAGCTGCAGCGTGGGTGTGTCCAGCGTGATGGCGTCTATGACCGGGGCCAGGCGCAAGAGCGACTCCAGTTCGGCATCGACATAGGCGCGTGTTATTTGCAGTTGTTTGGTCTTGCCATCCTTGGATGCCACCGCCAGCCCCGATACGATCAACTCCAGCGACCAGGGCCTGAAAGCCACCGCCTCCACGCTGACCGTGCGGCCCAGAGCCTCCGTGGCCTTGTTCTCTATGGCCTGCTTGACCAGCGGCGGCACGGCCAGCCAGGCCAGCACCCACAGCACCAGCACACTCCCCCCCAGCCAGTAAGCCCGGCGCAACCAATGGGAAGGAATGGTGAAGGGAACCTGCATGTGTGCGCTTTCAAAGTACTGGCATTCAACGGACTGGTATCCGAACGGGAGGGCTGATTTTAGTGAGCTTCAATCCTGTGCAGCCTGGGAGTAGACTCTGCTGACATGGAGCACCAACCGTGAAACACTGCATGTCCATCGTTCTGGCCCTGATGGCCTGTGGCGCCAACGCCTGCGTCATCCGGCTCGCGTACAACGACATTGCGGCGCCACCCTACTACTTTGGCGACGCGGGCAAAACGCCCGACAACCCTGGCCCCGCTATCGAACTGGTCGATCTGGCCGCCGCCAAGCTGGGCTGCAAGATGGTCTGGCAGCGCAAACCGCTCAAGCGCATCCTGCGTGAACTGGAAACCAATGACATTGACGCCACGCTGGCCCTGTCCTACAGCAAAGAGCGTGCAGCCACTATGGTCTACCCCCTGAAAAACGGCGTGCCCGATGCCGGCCTGGCGCTGTGGACCCTGTCGTACGATTTTTATGTCAAACAGGGCTCCACCCTCACCTGGGATGGCAAGGGCTTCAACCGCAAGCCTGCACGGGTAGGCGCCAATGCGGGCTACTCCATCATCAAAGACCTGGCCGACATGGGCATTGCGGTGGAAGCCGCCCAGGGTGATGTGAACAACCTGGGCAAGCTGGCCAGCAACCGCATCGAGGTGTATGCGGGCCAAAGCCTGTTTGTGGACCAGTTGCGCCAGCAAGCCGAATTCAAAGGCATTGAAAAACTAACACCCTCCATCGTGCGCAAAGACTACTTTCTGGTTTTCTCGAATGGCTTTTATGCCGGCTCGGGGGACACGGCCCAGAAGCTGTGGAAACAGATAGAAGAAGTCAAAAAGTCCCACGGCGCAGCCTTGGACAAAAAGTACCAGGCACTGGCGGGGCACGGCATCGCGATATTCTGAGCAACCGCAACGACAGTACTTTTAGTACTGTATTTCGCCACTTTTGTCTCAGTAAAACACAAATAGTAGATATTTATGAATACTCCCCACCACGGTGGCAACAGTGCCACCGGTTCTGGCAAGGAGTACGGTATGAAGGTCTTTTTAGGTGTGTCGGGCGTGTTGCAGCTTGTATGGCTGGGCTTGGTAGGGGTTGGTTTGTGGTTGCTGGCCAGCTGGCTGCAACTGCCCATCAGCCCCAGCCTGGACGCTGTCATTGGTGTCATCACGCTGCTGTGGCTTTACTTTGTGGTCACCGTGCCGTGGAACATGGTGTTCCAGGCTAAACAGGTTTTGTTTGACGCGCAGACCTCGCGCCAGCGTGGCATCCAGATTGACCCGGATGCCGTGACCTACGCCCAGCGCTGGGCCCGTATTGCGCTGTGGATTGCGCTGGCGCTGCATGTGTTTACCGCCGCGGTGTTGTGCTTCGTAGCCTACAGCGGTGTGGGACTCATCGGTTGGCTGGGTGCGGCAGCATCCATTGTGCTCACCCTGCTGCGCCCCGGTCTGCGGGCCTATGCCCATGTGCGGGACCGCCTGGGCCGCTTTGCCCGCGAGGTGGAAGTACCCCGCGAAGACGCTATTGAACTGCGTCGCCGCCTGCTGCTAGCGGAACAACAACTGGCATCACTCAGCCAGCAGTTTGCAACCACCACCTACCAGACCGAACAGCGCCTGCAGGCCATCGACAGCCGTACAACCGAAGCCGCTGACCAGCACACCACGCTGGCCGAACACCTGCGCCTGGAAGTGGTTCGTGTGGAACGCGAGGCCAAGAACACCGTGGCCCAGGTGCTGGGGGACGCGGCCGTGGTCGGCCATGTGCGCGAACTGGTGCGCTTCTTCAAGACGGCTTGAGCGCCGGCTTGGGGACCGATTTTGGAACTTGGCGCTTTTTCTTCAGCCGGATGATGCAGTCCTCCAGCGTCTGGCCGATCGTGGTCTGGTCGCGGATCATCGCGATCTTGGGCCAGGTGGCGCGCTCGCCGGCCAGCACCCATTCCTGAAAATCTGCTTGCGACAGATTGCTCAGGATGCGGCGGTAATCCTTGAAGCGCATCGGCGGGTGGATGGTGACGTCGCCATAGTATTGCTGGTCGACGATGGCCACAGCGCCCTCCAGCAGGTTTTTGATGATGCCGGGCTCAAACCCGTAAGACGCCAGTTGCATGACCTGCTTGCTGCGGAACTTGACCTCACTCTTGACCAGATCAGTCAGGAAGGATTGCCAGCCCTCCTTGCGCGTCTGGTCGGCAATAAACGGCAGCACGTGCGGATTGGTCTGGCTGACGATGTGGTGGTTGACGTTGTACAGCTCACCCAGGCGCTTGGCCGGCAGGTCACTCTGGATGGCGCCATCGACCCAGCGTATGGATGCCATATACGGCTTCTCGTTGCCCAAACGGTCCTTGGTCATCAGCTTCACCGGTGGGAACAACCCCGGCACCGAACAAGAGGCCATCACCGCGCTCCACACCAGCAGGTGGGGCGTGGTCAGGTAGTTCAGCAGGCGCGCCTGCTGGTTCTTGTCCACCGGCGACACCGTGATGTTGATGATGCGTTTGGTGCGTTTGAACGCCTCTTCAAACGTGTATTCACCCAGGTTTTTGCGCAGGAACCGCTCCAGCGCATGGATGTCCATGATCGACCTTTGCTTCACCATTTCACGCAGGCCCAGGCGCTGCCAGGACTTCAGATCCATGCCGTCGCCGGTGAACAAGACGTCCAGCTCATTGTCTTTGCGTGTGCCCAAAAATGCTGCGACCACCGCGCCCGCGCTGGAGCCCGATATCACCCGTGGCAACAACTTGCGTTCGCGCAGGGCCTTGATCACGCCCAGGTGGAACATGCCCATATTCGCGCCACCGCTGAGCATCAGCGCGGAGCGGCCAAAACTTTGCCCGGTATGCCGGAAGAACATCAGCTTTTCTGCATACGGCAGCCCGGGAATATCGTGGTCACACACGTGGTTCAACAACGATGTCACCTCGTTGATGTAGTCGTCAATCAGGAACTTGGTGCCCACCCGCGTGTATTTGTACAACTCAGGGCTGGCCAGATTCCCCAGGTTGCGGTGCAGGCCTTCGCGCAGGCTGAAGATGAGTTGGGGCCAGTCGCCTGCCTTGCGCCAGTTGCGCAGGTTGATCAGGCGCTGCTGGATCAGCCGGTGCTGGTAAAACGGTGAGTGGGGGTCGCTCTTCCACACATCCATGCCGGCCTGGGCATCCAGGTCCACCGCGTGGGTGCGCCAGGTGTTGTAGTCGGTGGCTTGAGCCAGGGCTCGTTGCTGGTCGGCCGTCAATCGTGCGCGCATCAATCACTTTCGGGTTGGTTCCCGCGATTTTGTCGCAAATCCGCTCAGGCGAATTCCAAAGGCATGCGACCCGATGTCTTGCACTCGTACATGGATTGGTCGGCATATTCGATCAATGCAGCCATGTCCACGCCGTCGCTGGGGAACTGGGCGATCCCCACGCTGGCGCCGACAGACACAATGTCTCCCGAAGGCAGCGCAATGTCCTCCGATAAGGTGTCAATCAACTTGTGACCGAGCTTGAACACGTCGTTACATTTTCCAAAGCATTCGATCAGCAACAGGAACTCATCCCCACCCAATCGCACCACCGTGTCACATGCGCGCACCGAAGCCATCAAACGGTTGGCACTGGCAATCAACACTGCATCACCCGCACTGTGGCCGTAGGTGTCATTGATGGCCTTGAATCGGTTCAGGTCAATCATCATCAATGCAAACGTCGCCTTGCTGCGCATGCAACGCTCCACCACAAACTGGAACCGGTCGTTGAGCAGATTGCGGTTACCCAGCCCGGTCAGGTTGTCGTAGTGCGCCTGTGTCTGCAGCCGTTTGACTTTGGATTTGAGCCGTGCAGTCTCACGCTGCAGCGTGTTCTGTGCACCACCGGTCTGGTGCAACTTGAACAGCAGAAACTGTGTGGCGCACAACGATACCGCCAGGCTGGCGGCCAGCAGGCCGATAAAACCCACATCGGACAACCAGTCCTGGTTCCACCCAATCCCGCACACTCCCAACCCCAATGCAGTGACAGCCACCCAATAATGATTTTTTTGCAACGGTTTCACATCCATAGACTGAACAAAGTATCCAGTGTCAGCAGAAGATGCCAAAGTATGGGCCGCCATCGCCCCTCCCCTGCGAAAATTTCGTAAGCAAATTTTTCAACACACCGCAAGGGCGGGTGCTGTTACAAATCGTCCAGCGCGGACAGGGTCTGTGCCAATTCCTGTGCGAGTGGCGGCAACAGTTCATCCATGGATGCCAGCTCTGCTGCTGACGGTTGGCGGGCTGCCGCGGCGTCCTGCCAGGGGATGAGTACGGCTTCGACTTGAGCGGCCCGCGCCGAGAGGCCCATCGCCCCCACCGTACCCGCCAGCCCCTTGATGGTGTGCGCACGGTGCATGGCGCCGTGGTAGTCCGCCTCATGCACCAGGCGTTGCAGGTCGGCCATGTGTTGTGCTGCCTCTTCGCGAAACGAGGCGACCACTTTATCGTAAAACTCACGACTGCCACCCAATCGGGAGATCGCGGCCTGCATGTCAATCACCACAGTCGCGGGTACTTCGGGCAAAGGGGCAACGGATACGCCCTTGCGCCCGCGAACGTGCCGCAGAATGGTGTTGATCAGTACTTCCAGATCGAAGGGTTTCGAAACATGGTCCACCATGCCCGCGTCCAGACAGGCTTGCTTGTCCGCCTGCATGGCATTGGCGGTCATGGCAATAATAGGCACGGCGTGCATGGCCGCATGGCTGCGCAGGCGGCGGGTGGCTTCCAGCCCGTCGATATCGGGCATTTGCATATCCATCAGGATCGCGTCAAAGGGCGGCTGTGCAGCAAGCCCTTGTGCCACACCATCCAGTCCGCAAACGGCAACCTGGATATGTGCACCATTGCGCTGCAGCAGCTCCTGTGCAATCTGCTGGTTCAGCAGGTTGTCTTCAACCAACAGCAGACGCAGGCCGCTGAGGCGCTGGCCGGCCTGGTGGGGCAGGTGCAGGCGGCGTTGGGCCTGCCCATCGTCCAGCGCATCGGCTACGACCTCATACAGCATGGACGCGGTGATCGGCTTGACCAGGTAGCCATCCAGCAAATCGGTCTCCTGCTTCGCTTTTTCAGCGAGCACCTCGCGCCCAACGGCGGTGACCATGATGACAACCGGCGGTTTGCCATTGCGCTTGATCTGGCGGATCTGGCGTGTGGCTTCCCAGCCATCCATGCCGGGCATACGCCAGTCCATCAGCACCAGGTCATAACCCGGTGCGGCGTCATTGCCCACGCGCAATATTGCCGCCTCGCCACTGTCCAGCGCGTCGACGACCCACCCCATGGATGTGGTCATGTTTTGCAGAATGTCGCGTGCCAGTGCGTTGTCGTCCACGATCAGCACGCGCAGCCCCCGCCCCGCGGGCACCTGCGGCATCGGCTCCACACCGGGCACGGCGTCAAACGACGCCTGGAAGAAGAATCTGCTGCCCTGGCCCAGCGCACTGGTCAGTTCCAGCGAGCCACCCATCAGGGCAACCAGTTGCCGGCTGATGGCCAGACCCAGACCGGTGCCGCCATAGCGCCGCGTGGTGGACGTCTCGGCCTGCTGAAAGGCTTCAAAAATATGGTCTACCTTGTCCGTGGGGATGCCAATGCCGGTATCCCGCACCGAAAACTCCAGCACCACCTGCTCCGCAGTGCGCTGCACCACCACAATGCCAAGAACCACCTCTCCATGCGACGTGAATTTGATGGCATTGCCCAGCAGGTTCAGCAAAATCTGCCGCAGGCGCAAGGCATCACACAACAACACGGGGGGCACGTCTGGCGCCAGTGCAAACAACACTTCCACATCCTTGCTGGCCACACCGGCTGACAGGATGACCGACAGCTCACGCATCAGCTCGGCCAGCACCATGGGTTCGTTGTGCAACTCCAGCTTGCCCGCCTCAACCTTGGAAAAGTCCAGAATGTCGTTGATGATGCCCAGCAACGCACGTGTGGCACCCTCGGCCTTTTTGGTGTAGTCCAGCTGGCGGCGTGACAGCTCGGTGTGCTGCAAGAGCTTGAGCATGCCCAGCACACCATTCATGGGTGTGCGGATCTCATGGCTCATGGTGGCCAGAAAATCGCTTTTGACCTGGTTGGCCGCATCGGCCGCATCACGCGCCATCTGCAGTGACTGCTCTGATGCCTTGTGCGCAGAAATATCGGTAAAGGTAAGTAGCGTCCAGCCCGAAAAAATGGGCATGGCCCGAATCTCGACAAAACTGCCATCGGCCTGGCGCCGCTCCAGCAGAACGGGTTGTCGTGATTCCATCGTTCCAACCAGGCGCGCCAGCACCACATCCACACTTTCAGAAAAGCCGTAGTCGCCACGGGTGTAGAAGTAATGCACGACGTCGGAAAGCTTCAACGCCTCGCGCTGCAACAGCTCGGGCGGGCATCGCATCAGCTCACCATACATGCGGTTTCTCAACCGCATGATGCGTTCAGCGTCATACGCCACCACACCAAAGGGCAACTGGTTGATCACCTCATCCAGCAACTGGGTCTGGCGCTCCACCTGGTCTTGCGCCAGTTGCTGCCGGTGCATGGCGCGCTTGACGGTCCACACCATCAGCCCCGCCATCAGATACAAAATCAGCAGTGACAGAACCGCAAACTGGGCACGTTGTTGCCACTGTGCCAGCACGCCATCAACTCCCAGGCGCACGGCCAGAAACACAGGGTAAGGGCCAATGGCGTTGACCTTGACGATGTGCTGCTGGTCACTGGGGTCCAACACAAACACGGTGTTTGCCGACTCACCGGTCGACGCCGGCGACTGGTGCAGGACCCGGCGCTGGGCGTCAAACAAGGTGATCTCGCCGTGGGTCCCGGAACTTAGCGCCGAGAACATATCGGCAATTTGGGCAATGTTGAGATTGGCGTAAACCATGCCGCCAAAGCGGCCATCGGCAAAGCTGAGCGCACGCGCCACCGGCAAGACCCATTGCCCGGAAATGCGGGACCGGACCGGAAGCCCAAACACCAGGTTGCGGTCGGCCTGCGTGTGTTCAAACATTTCCTTGCCAGTGGCGTTGGCCGTCAGGCGCACGAGGTTTGCGGGGTCTATGCCCTCCCCATAGACCACCATGCCTTCAGCGTCGGCGCCGCGGATGGCAGCCGCATCGGGAATGCGCTCCTTCAGGCCCCGCACGAACGCGCTGAAGGCCTGGGTGTCGAAACGCTGCTGCGCGTGCAGGCTTCTGAACTCTGTCTCGGCCTTGCGCAGGGCCAGATCAATGTCACGCACACTGGCGTGCAGGTTGGACTGCAGCAGGTCGGCAATGGTCTTGGATGACTCCTGGGCGCTGGCAATGTACTGGCTTCTGCCCAGGTGCAGCGTGTAGAGCACGAGCCCGGTCACGATCACCAGGGCGATACCAATCCCCGTCACCAGCCAGGAGAAGAATTTTTGTTCCAGCGATCTTGTTTTTGTTTGCATGCCATGCCCGGGCTTTTATTGACTAAAGGCGTTCACTTAACCAGTACGCAAGGCCGCCACCGGGACTGCGAAAGCCGATCGCGCCGCAAAGGCCCGTTCCCGTGCCCCGCAGCCTTCCAGGTGGTCATTGACCAAGCCCATGGCCTGCATGAAAGCATACATGGTCGTGGGGCCTACAAAACTCCAGCCGCGCTTGCGCAGGTCTTTGGACAGGGCGATGGATTCTGGCGATGTGGTCACACCACGCAGCGTCTGGTGGGTGATCTGGCTGGGCCGTGTCGTGGCCTGTGGCTCGAACTGCCAAAAGTAGGCGGCCAGCGTGCCAAACTCCTTGCGCAGCTCTTGCGCCCGCTGGGCGTTGTTGATGGTGGATGCAATCTTGCCCCGGTGCCGCACAATGCCGGCGTCCAGCACCAGCCGTTTGACGTCGCCGTCGTCAAACAGGGCGACCTTGTCCATGTCGAAATCAGCAAAGGCTTTGCGAAAGGCCTCACGCTTGTTCAGGATGGTCAGCCAGCTCAGCCCTGCCTGAAAACCCTCCAGGCAAATTTTTTCAAACAGGCGTTCGTCGTTGTGCACCGGCACACCCCATTCGTGGTCGTGGTAGTGCTGGTAATGGGGGGTGGCGCGGCACCATACGCAGCGCGTGACCTGGCTGTCGTCGGTAAAGAGTCCTGTTGGCGCAGTGGTGTCGTCGAGCATGGAGCACTTCCAAAAAACATAGAACGGCCAACGGTTCTTGTGCTGGGCGTTACTACGCGCCCAGCACCAACCATACCGTTGGACATCCATAAAACAAATACTGTTGATATTTACAGTATATTGGAAGTTTGCCGTGTTCGATGGGCGCAGTCAGCGAGACAAGGCCTTGCGCACCGCATAACTCAGCGCATCCACCAGTGCCACCAGCAACAGCATGGCCAGCAGCACCGTGCTGGTCTCGCCCATCTGGAACAGCCCCATGTGGAAGGCCAGCATCTGGCCCAGTCCGCCCGCCCCCACCACGCCCAGCACGGCGGCAGCGCGGATATTGTTTTCCCAGCGGTACAGGCTGTAGCTCAGCAGCTGCGGCAGCACCTGCGGCAAGGTGGCGTACCAGAAGATGCGCCCCTCGCCCACGCCGCGCACCCGCAGCGCAAAGGCCGGGCCTGGCGCGGCGTTTTCAATCGATTCGGCAAACAGGCGGCCCAACACGCCGGTGGTATGCAGGCCCAACGCCAGCGTGCCGGCAAAAGGGCCCAGCCCGGCGGCGATCAGCAGCAGTGCCGCCCACACCAATTCGGGGGTGCTGCGCAGCGCATTGAGCAATAGACGTGTGGCTCCGCGCCAGCGTGCAGCGTCCTGCGCATGCACCCGTGCGGCCGGCAGCGCCAGTGCCAGGCCAAACACTACGGCCAGCAAGGTGCCCACGGCGGACATCGCCAGCGTTTCCAGTGCGGCCATCGCCACTTTTGCCGCAAATCTGGCGTCGATCACAGGGTGCAGCAGCTCGCCCAGAAAACGCCCCATGCGCCGGATGGCATCCCAGGACGCGAATTGCGCCCACTGCAGGTTCAGCGTCGCAAAACTGGCGACGACCAAACCCACAATGGCCAACACCCACCAGATGGCCTGGCTGCGTGGGTTGAAGAATTGTGGTGCGGGACTTTGCATGTGCTGCTACCCCAAGGCCTTGCGCAGCGCCGCACTCATGCGGTCAGCCAGCCACACCAGCGCCATGAAGACCAGCAGGATGCTGGCCACCTCGGCGCCGCTGAACATCTTCATGGACGAATCCATCAGTTGGCCCAGGCCACCGGCACCCACAAAACCCAGCACCGCGCTGGAGCGGATGGCGCACTCCCAGCGGTAGACGGTGTAGCTGGTCAGCTCGGCCGCCGTCTGCGGCAGCAGCGCGTAGAAGAAGGCCTGCAGCCGGCCTGAGCCGTTGCGCAGCAGGCTGGCGGTGGCGTGGGTGTCGCTGCTCTCCAGAATGTCGGCATAAACCTTGCCCAGCATGCCGCCGTAGGTCAGTGCAATGGCCAGCACACCCGAGGTAGGCCCCAGCCCCACCACCCGCACAAACACCAGCGCCCACACCAGCTCGGGTACGCTGCGCAGCAGCATCAGTACCCAGCGCACCAGTTGCCGCACCACCCTCGGCACGGGGGCCATGGGGCCCGCCAGTGCCGACAACGACAACACCCGCACCGACAGCAGCGCCAGCGGTACAGCCAGCAACAGGGCCAGTGCCAGGCCCGCCGTGGCCATTGCCACGGTGCGCCAGGTCTCGCGGGCCAGCAGGGCCAAGAATTCCGCATCGGCACGCGGTGGAAAGAAGTCGGCCACAAAACGCAGCGTGGGCTTGAGCGCACCTGGCTCCAGCAGCACCCAGGGTTTGAATTCGGCCAGCACCAGCGCCGGCCACAACACAGCCAGGCCTGCCAGCGCCCAAAACACCCGGCCAGCCCACGCGGGATCACGCGTGGTACCGGTGCCAGCGGTCAATCCGGAAGCAGACTGGGCGGAGGTCATCGCGCGGTGGATGTCCGTCACCGGCAAATCATGGCCACCGGCGCGGGCTCGGCGGGAAAAGCCGCGTCGTGGTCGTCGTCCTGTACGGGCGCGGCGCTGTGCAACTCATCCAGGTGCTGGGCGTAGAGCGTCTGCAAATGCGCGGGGGTCACGGCGGAGGCTGGCAAGTCGAAGGCGAGCGCACCATCGCGCAGCCCGACGATGCGAGGAAAGTGGGCCAGCGCCATCTCCACATGGTGCAGCGTAGCCACCAGCGTGGCGCCGCGCGCGCGGGCAGCCAGGGTCAGCGTCTGTACGGCATGCGCGGACCGCGTGGGGTCCAGCGCCGACAGGGGTTCATCCACCAGCAGCAGGCTGGCCTGCGACACCAGGGCACGGGCCAGGCCCACGCGCTGGCGCTCGCCGCCCGAGAGGCGGTCAACCCGTTCAAACAATTTATCGGCCAGGTCCAACCCTGCCAGGGCCTGCTCGGCACGGGGGATGTCCACCGGGTAAAACAGGCTGCGCAGGCTGGTCCACAGGCCCTCGTGCGGCAGGCGCCCGGCCAGCACGGCGGTGACCACACGCTGGCGCGGTGGCAGTGGCGGCACCTGGGGTGCCAGAAACAGCGCGGCCCGTTGCTGCTGCAAGGCGCTGCGTGGCAGTTGCCAGGGATCCTGGCCATCCAGCAGCACTTGTCCGGCCGACGGCTGGAGCGCACAGGCCAACAAGTGCAGCAGCGTGGTCTTGCCGGCGCCCGATGGGCCGATGATGGCCACCTGCTCACCCGCAGCCACCTGCAGGCTCACTCCGCGCAGGGCGGGCGCGGAGCCGGGTTTGGCTGCAGGGTGGCAGCCCGAAAGGCTTGTCAGCGCGATACGCATATGGAAAACTGGCCTCTAGCCCCCGTCGGATATAAGGGTATCGCTACTAAATATATAGCAACTGTCTGCCGGAGCTATTTCAACAATCCGGCGCTGCGGGCTGCCGCTTCAATGCCTTTGTAGTTCTCCGCCTTGGTGGGGATAAAACGGGTGGCACGTTGCAGTTCCAGGATCTCCTTGCCTTCTGGCGTGTTGCGGTCCAGGCTCAGGAACGCCTTGGTCAGCTTCTCACGCTGGGCGGCGGGCATGTCGGCGTGCACGGTCCAGTTGTAGTCAAAGTAGCCGGGCGTGGTGTAGAAGACCTTGACCTTGGTGGTGTCGACCTTGCCGTCGGCCACGAATTTTTCCCAGACCGAGATGTTCAGCGCGCCCGCCTCCACCTTGCCAGCGGCCACGGCGGCGATGGTGGCGTCATGTGCGCCGGAGTAGGCCACGCGTTTGAAATCCTTGTCGGGGTCGATATTGGCCTGCAGCAGGAAGCTGCGCGGCATCAGGTGCCCCGAGGTGCTGGATTGCGAACCAAAACTCACATTCTTGCCCTTCAGGTCGGCCAGGGTCTTGATGCTGGGGTCGCTGGTGATGAAGACCGAGCGGAATTTCTCATCTTCCTCCCGCTGCACCAGGGGCACGGCCTTGCCGCCGGAGCGCACATTGGCCTGCACAAAGGTGAAGCCGCCGTACCAGGCCAGATCGACCTGTTTGTTGGCCAGGGCTTCCACCGAGGCGGCGTAGTCGGTCACCGGGGTGAATTCGACCTTGACGCCCAGGGTCTTCTCCAGATACTTGACCAGCGGTGCGGCCTTGCGCGCCAGCTCGGTGGGTGCCTCATCTGGAATGGCGGTGACCTTGAACACTGCTTGCGCCTGCGCCAGGGACGCGGACAGGGCCAGAGCACACGCCATTACGGCGTGGACGGTGCGAAAACGGGGGCTAACAAACATCAGAAAACTCCTAAAGCAACGGGGGACCCGCCGATTAGACTCGAAATGCGCAGTGAACTATTTGCAACCCCAACGGTCCCAGTGGCTGCATCCAACCCTTACAACCCAAAGGAACAGCAATGATGAAACAGACAATCGTGGCGGTGGCGGCGCTGGCAGCCAGTTTGGCATTTATGGGGAACACCCGGGCGCAAACCCAGGTCGGGCAGCCCGCGCCGCAGTTCTCGGCGGTCGACACGGCGGGCAAGGCCGTGTCACTGGCAGATTTCAAGGGCAAATATGTGGTGCTGGAATGGACCAACCCCGACTGCCCCTTTGTCCAAAAACACTACAACAGCGGCAATATGCAGGCCACCCAGAAACACGCGGCGGGCAAAGGTGTGGTCTGGCTGTCGGTAAACACCACCGGCGGTGCGCCGGACCCCAAGTTATCGGCGGAGTTGGCAAGCTGGGTCAAGGCACAAAAAGCCACCCCCGCCGCCCTGCTGATGGACAACGGCAAACTGGGCCAGTCCTTCGGTGCCAAGACCACACCCCACATGTACCTGGTAGACCCCAGCGGCAAGCTGGTCTATGCCGGTGCAATTGACAGCAAGCCCAGCGCCAACGCAGGCGACATTGCCAGCTCAACAAATTACGTGAAACAGGCCATTGATGAAACAGCGGCCGGCAAACCCGTCAGCAAGCCCGTGACCGGAGCCTATGGCTGCTCGGTCAAATACGCCAGCGCGGGTTAAGCCTAACCGATGGGCGGGTCTCAGGCCACGCGGTGCCCCAGCGCGATGACGCCCGCCCCGGTCAGTGCAAGCGCAACACCCACGTAATCGTTCCAGGTGGGCGCTATGCCATCCACCCAGTACAACCAGCCCAGTGCGGTAGCGATGTACACCGCACCATAGGTGGCGTAGACACGCCCGCTGGCGGCGGGGTGCAGGGTCAGCAGCCATACAAAAACAACCAAGCTGATGGCCGCCGGCAATAGCAACCAAGCAGGCCCTTTGCCGGTCAGCCACAACAGCGGCAGATAACAGCCCACCAGCTCGGCTATCGCCGTGGCAACAAACAGCCCAAAGGTTCGGGTCAACGCAAGTGTGTCCACCGTCATGGGGCAGCCATGTCCACCAGAATGCAGCAATCGCGCGCAGGCCCGGTGCTGCAGGTGGCATCACAACTGCCGACCATCAGTTCCAGGCTGGCCTCTAGCTGGCGCAGTTCGGCCAGCTTGGCGCGCACGGCGTCCAGGTGCTGCTGCGCCTGGTCTCGCACTTCGCGGCAGGCACGGTCACCATCGTCAAACAACTGGGCCAGTACCCGCACCTGCTCGATGGGGAAACCAAAATCCCGGCACCGCTTGATGAAGCCCAGGCGGGTAAGGTCGCGGCGGCTGTAAGTGCGGTGCCCATTGGCCGCACGCCCCGGGTTGGGCAACAGGCCAATCTGCTCGTAGTAACGGATGGTGGGTACGCTGCAGCGCGTGCGGGCCGCCAGTGCGCCAATGGTGAGTGGGGTGTTGGACATATTTCTCAAGATTTTGCAAAAAACCGCTTGCACCTAAAGCCACTTGAGGCCCTACCGTACGGCCTGCACTATTGCATACATCACAAGGACCGTTCCATGTCTTCCATCCATAAAGCCCCATCACACACAGGGAAAGCGACGGCAGCAGCATTTGGAGCCGCAGCCGTAGCCTGCGGGGTGTGCTGCATTCCCCTGGTCGCCCCTTTGGCCGCGGCACTGCTGGCCAGCCTGGGCGTGTATTCCGTCAGCGATTGGGTGGTGAATGGCTGGTGGCTGGCGGCAGCGGCCCTGTTGGTGATCAGCCCCCTGGTGGTCTGGCTGTGGCGCAAACGGCAGCAGCGTGCTGCGCCACCCGCATGTGCCACCGCCTGCAGTTGCAAAACCGCCAGCGGCACTGAAATGCCCTGAGCAGTTCCACTACGAAAAAGATAGCGTACCAGTTAACACCGGCGGGTGCTATAGGCCAATTTGGCTTGAACTACTTCAGCACAAAGCGTGCGGTTGACGACTTGCCCGCCAGCGACACCACGGCCACCACCTTGGTGCCGGCTGGCACCTTGAAGCTGCCCTTGGCCTCCAGCTTGTCGCCGGCCGGTTGCAGTTCTACTTCTTGTTTTTCGGTGCCCGCCAGCAGCGTGAGTTTGGCCTTCGCCTTGCTGGCGTCCAGGGGTTTGCCATGGTCGCGCAGGTACAGTTGCAACACGTCGGCCTTGGCGACCAGTTCATAGTCCATGGCCTTGCCACCCACAAAGATGCCACCGTGCAACGGGGTGTGGTCACCGCCTGCAAATGCCACACCTGCGGCTACCAGGGCAAGGCTTGCAAAGAGTTGAGAGAGTTTCATAGAGTTTCCTTTCAGGGTGGTAAAAAATCAAAACACTTCCGCATGGCGGTCTTCGCACAGACGCTCCGCGTCCTTGCGGCCAAAGAGCCAGAACAGGACTGGCGTCAAAAAGGTGTCGAGCAGCGTGGAACTGATCAGTCCCGAGAAAATCACCACCGCAACAGGGTGCAAGATCTCGGTACCTGGGCGTTCGGCTTCAAACAACAACGGTGCCAGCGCAAAAGCTGTCACCAGCGCCGTCATCAGCACCGGGCTCAGCCGCTCCAGCGAGCCCCGCACGATCATCTGGTGGTCAAACACCTCACCCTCTAAACGCATCAGGTTGATGTAGTGGCTGACCTTGAGGATGCCATTGCGCACCGAGATACCGGCCAGCGTGATAAAGCCCACCAGCGCCGCCACCGACAGCGGTTGGCCCGATATCCAAAGCCCCAGCACCGCACCCACCAGCGCCAGCGGAATATTCACCATGATCAATGCCGACAAGGTGACCGACTGGTAACGGCTGTACAGCACCACAAACATCAGCACCAGCGACACGATGGACAACAGCCCCACCAGTTTGGACGCTTCTTCCTGCGCCTGGAACTGACCACCCAGCGTGATGAAATAACCCTCGGGCAGTTTGGCGTCGGACACCACCTTGCGAATGTCTAACACGATGTCGGACAGCGCCCGCCCCTGCGCATTGGCCGACAGCACGATGCGGCGTTTGCCATCGTCACGGCTGATCTGGTTCGGGCCATCGCTGTCTTCAATCGTTGCCACCCTGGACAGCGGCACGGCCCCCGTAGGCGTCTGCAGCAGGATATTGCCCAGGCCTTCCACCGAACGCGCGGACTCGGGCAGGCGCACCACCAGCGCGAAGCGGCGTGAGCCCTCCACAATCTGGGTCACCTTCTCGCCCTCCACCAGGCTTTGCAGTGTGGCCAGAATCTGCGGCGTGGGCACGCCATACTGCGCGGCCGCCGCATAGTCCACCCGCACCCTGATCTGCGGCGCCAGCACCTGCTTTTCAATCTCCAGGTCGGCCAGGCCGGGCACGGCGGCCAGCCTGGACCGCAGCACATCGGCCTGCCCGCGCAAGGTATCCAGGTCGTCCCCAAAAATCTTGATGGCGATCTGTGAGCGCACACCCGACAGCATGTGGTCTATGCGGTGCGAGATGGGTTGCCCGATGGCAATGGACGCCGGCAGGTTGACCAGGCGGGCGCGGATGTCGGTCGAAATGGCGTCCATCGACCGGGTCAACTCCGACGCAGGTTTCAGCCCTACATCCAGCTCGCTGACATGCACTCCCTCGGCGTGTTCATCCAGCTCGGCCCGGCCGCTGCGCCGCCCCACATACGTGACCTCAGGCACCTGCCGGACCAGTTTCTCCGCCTGCTGCGCCAAGGCCGATGTCTCGGCCAGCGTGACGCCCGGGTTGAGCCGCAGGCCAATCAACAAGGTACCTTCGTTAAAAGGCGGCAGAAAGGTCTTGGCGAAAAACGGCACGGCAACCACCGCCAGCAACACGGCCACGCCGGCCGCCACAAGCGCCGGCTTGGGGGCATTCAACACCCGCTGCAGCCTGCTCTGGTAACCGCGCTTGAGCCAGGCCAGCAGTTTGGTGTCGCCATGGTCCAGCGAACGCATGCCCGGCAGCAGATAGAAGGCCATCACCGGTGTGACCGTGACCGACACCAGGAGCGAAGCCAGCGTGGACACGATAAAAGCAATGCCCAGCGGCACAAAGAGCCGCCCTTCCATGCCCGGCAGCGCAAACAGCGGCAGGAACACCAGCACGATGATGGCGGTGGCGTACACAATGCCCGACCGCACTTCCATGCTGGCCGTAGAGACCAGTTGCAGCAGATTCACGCTGCGGTTTTGGCTGCGTGCTTCCTTCAGACGGCGCAACACGTTTTCCACATCCACGACCGCGTCGTCCACCAGACCACCTATTGCAATGGCCAGACCACCCAGCGTCATCGTGTTGATGGACAGCCCGAAATACTTGAACACCAGGGCTGTGACGCAGATGGATACCGGAATAGCGGTCAGCGCAATGATGGTGGGTCGCCAGGTGCCCAAAAAGAAATACAGGATCAGCGCCACAAAAATCGACGCGCCTATCAGCTTGCCTTGCAGCGTGGTGATGGACGTTTCAATAAAACTGGCCTGGCGGAATGTGACCTGCGGTTCGTCCATACCTGCGGGCAGGGACTTCTTCATATCTGCCAACGCAGACTCTATGGTGCGGGTCAGCGCAATGGTGTCTGCCGTGGGTTGTTTCTGGATGCCGAGGATCACCGCCGGCTTGCCTTCAAAACCCGCGTCACCGCGTTTGATGGCCGGTGCAAACGCCACTTCGCCAATCTGGCGCAGCAGGATGGGCTGGCCGTTTTTGGTGGTCAATGCCAGGTTCTTCAGGTCGTCCAGGCGCGAGGTGCGGCCCAGGTTGCGGATCAGGTATTCGCGGCCATTGAGCTCCAGAAAACCACCCGAGGTGTTGGACGAAAAGCCCTTTAGCGCGCCCTCCAGTTGGTCATGTGTGATGCCCAGTTCGGCCATACGCGCGGTATTGGGCTGCACCTGGAACTGGCGCACCTCGCCACCAATCGGTATCACCTGCGCCACGCCGGGCACGGCCATCAGCCGGGGGCGAAGCACCCAATCGGCGTATTCGCGCACCTGCATGGGTGATATCTTTGCAGTGTCGATGGGGATGGCGATCTGCAAGATCTCCCCCATGATGGAGCTGATGGGCCCCATACGCGGCACCACGCCGGCGGGCAGGCCCTCTTCCATGGCCGACAGGCGTTCGGACACCAACTGGCGCGCGCGGAATATCTCGGTGCTCCAGTCAAAGGTGACGTAGATGAAGGACAGACCGGCGCTGGAGACCGAACGCACACTCTCCACACCCGGCAGGCCGTTCATGGTCGTTTCCAGCGGGAAGGTGAGGAGCTGCTCCACCTCTTCGGCAGCCATGCCACCGGCCTCGGTCATGATGGTGACAGTGGGTTTGTTGAGATCGGGGAACACATCCACCGGTGTGCGCGACAGTGTGAACGCGCCATAGGCCATCAGAACCAGGGCGGCGATGATGACCAGCAACCGGTTGGACAGACTGTTATTGAGAAGCCACTTGAACATGCTTGTGACTCCTGCTCAGCGGATCTGGTTGATCAGGCTGGCCCCTTGCGTGGCGATGCGGTCACCCGCCTTCAGGCCCGAGGTAACCGCCACCGACGCACCATCCAGCACCTCTACCGTGACGGTACGCGGCTCGAACCGCTCGGGCGCCGTCTTGACCCACACCATGGCCTGGTTGGCCGGGTTCTTCAGCAGCGCCAGTGCGGGCACACGGATGCCTTTGACACGTGTGGCGGTCTGCACATAGACCTTGACCGGCTGGCCCACGGCCAACTGGGACAACACCGGACCTTCTGCACGGAACAGCATGGGCAAGGCCTGCTCGCGCAAACTGCGCGCCGCACCGATAAAGGTCAGCGTTACCGTGTCAGAACCCACAGCCATGCTGGCGCCCGCCACATTGCCAGCCACCGCTGCGTCATACGCCAGCGCCTCGATACGCAAACGCGTGGGGTCAACAATTTCGAACACCAGTTCGCGGGCATCGACCACCTGGCCGGCCACCGCATTGCTGGACGCGATGACGCCAGACACCGGCGCCACCAGGGCGTCACGGTTGTTCAGCCCTGCGCTCACTGCGGCCATGCGCTCGCCCAGGCTGTCGCGTTCGCTCTGCGCGGCTTCCATGTCTTTGCGCGGCACGGTGTCGGACAAGGCTTGCAGGCGGGCCACACGTTTTTCGGCCAGAGACCTGGCAGCGCGCAACTCGGCCAACGTGCTGGCCTGGTTGGAACGCTCTAGGGCGCCACTGGATGGCACCACATAGGCCAGCACATCGCCCTTTTTGACGGCTTGGCCCAGGCTGGGCAAACCACGGGCAGATGCTTCCAGGCGCCCTGCCACCAGGGCCTGGACCTTGCCTCCGGCGTTGGGATCCATCACCACTTTGCCGGTCAACTCCAGCGAACGGGGCAGCTCGGCTTCAAGCACCTCCAGTGTGCGTACGCCCATCTGGCGTTGGGCTGGCTTGGGCAAAAACACGCTGCCATCGGGCAGGCGTTTGGGGCCATCGCCATTGACAGCGGGGGCTGCTTCGCCATGGTCATGGCCTGCGTCGGCCCATACGGGGGTCGTCAGGGTCAATACCAGCGCACCCAGAATCCGACCAGTGGCCAGTATCCAATTGATGGGCTTCATGCTGCACCTCCCAGGCGGTTATTGCGATGTGTGTTCAGGCGTCTGAAGGCATAGCCCAACAGCGCAAGGGCCAGTAGCCCGCCCATGGCCCAGGCGGCATAACGTTTCCAGTTCGCACCATGCACTGCGTCCGCGGCATGGGTGTCGGCATGCAGATCCAGGTCACCGGCCAGCAAATCGCTCTGCTGACCCGCGACCACGGTTGCGGTCACACTGATAACGCCGGGTTGCAGTTCTGCGGCCAGTGTGGCCTCAAACTCACCTTCGCCATGGGGTTGAACAGCGACTTTGGTACCACCCAGCTCCAATTGCAGCCTGGCGTCCTTGACCGGGCTGTTATCTGCGGCGTGGTCCAGGTACAGGGTGATGTGTTTGCCGTTGACCACACCAACCAGTTCAAATGCCTCGGATATGGCGGTGAAGCGGGGCTTGGCCGGGCCGCCCACAGCGGCAGGTGCCTCGCCATGGTCGTGACCCGCATCGGCCCAACTGCAAAGGGATATGGCGGCTAAAAGCACCGCAAAGAACAGTGGCTTGTGCCGTGTCAAAAAATGTGTCATGTGAATGTTTCCTTGAATGGGATGCGCTGCGCCGGGTTCATTCCGGCAACAGGCCCAGGGTTTGGCGCAAGCTGGACTGGGCCGCTGCCAGGTCTATGCCGGCGCGGGCGGCCTGGCGCTCGGCGTCCATGGCCTCGCGTTCCATGCGCAGGCGGGTGGGCAGATCGGTCTCGCCCATCTGGAAAGACTTTTGGAAGAATGCGCGCGACTCACGGGCGAGTTGCGCACGCCGCCGCGATGCGTTGACCTGGGTCTGTGCGGACACCACGCCCACGCGGGCAGCTTCCACGTCGCCCCACAGTCTTTCCCGCTCCAGCCGTACGTGCGCCTCGGCTTCCACCGCATCGGCCTGGGCGCTGGCGCGTTTGGCCTGGTTGCGGCTGCTGGAGCCCAGTGGGAAGCGAATGCCCAGCGTGATGCTGTGCTGGTAGGCGTCATCCAGTTGCCCGCGGTCGCGGCTGGTGGCCAGCGTCAACTCGGGGTTGGCGCGGGTTTGCACCTGGGCCAGCTCGGCAGCGCGTTGGGCTACATCCGCACTGTCTTGCAGTTCGGCAACAGCCGGGTGGGTGGCTACCAGTGTCGAACGGTCCACAGGCAAAACAGGCATGGGCTCTGCCCCGATTGCTCCACCACCACGCGTGCCCCCAATGGTGGACAGTGGCACCAGACCGCAGAGTGTGCGCAAGCGCTGGGCTGCCGTTGCCAACGCACCCGTGGCTTCAGCGCGTGTCACCTCTGCCGTGGCCAATGCGCCATCTGCCTGGTGCTGGTCGGCACGCGCCAGATCCCCGGCACGTACCCGCTTGGCCACATCCTGCGCCAGCTGTTGTGCATGGCTCAGCAACTCAACGGCCAGCCCGTGGTCCATGTGTGCACGGGCCCAGGCCCAATAGGCCTCGCGTACCTGTGCCGCTGTGCGCAACTGTGCCGCACGCACGCGGCTACCCGTAACACGCGCCTGCGCATCGGCCACGGCCAAGGTGCGTGACCGCTCGCCCGGCAGCCACAGTGGGATGCTGATGCCGGCCACGGTTTCGTCACGCCCCAGGTTCTGGTTGAAGCGGTCGGTCTTGGCGGACAACTCCAGCGCCACCGGTTCTGCGGTCCAACGGGTGGCAGCCTGTTGCTGGGCCAGCGCTGAATCCTGGCGCAATTGCTGCGACTGCGCTTCTGGTTGGCGCTGCCAGGCGGCTTCAAAGGCTTGCTTCAATGTGGTGGTATTGCCAGCCGCCGGATCAGCGGCGGCGCTGCCGGCGGCCAGGGCCAGCACCGCACACGGCAACCAAATAGCTTGATTTCTTCGGAACATCCGATTCTCCAAAAATGAAAAACATTTGGGGGAATCGGCGAGGTGCCATCAACAGGAACCTGCTGCACCACAACGCATGGCCAAAGGCTTTGCCAATGAAACTGCGTATTCGCGGTGAGAGGTCGGGGGAAAAGCCAGCCTCGCCGATCAGGCGAGGTCAGCCCAGTTGGGGCGTTCTGGCAGGGAAGCGGGTTGGGAGGACAGGCGCAGTGCGGGTGCGCTGTGGGTCTCGGACGGCAGTTTGGCCAGTACCGGGATGGGTGATTGCAGCATGGCGGTACAGCAACCCGCGTGGCAGGTGCCGCAGTCCACATCAACCGCACCGGCAGACGAGGGATGCGTACTCTTGTCGCTGTTGTTGTTGGCAGATGCCGCATCGGCTTCGTGCTGGTGCTCGTGGTGCCCCACGTGCTGCGTTGTTGTGGCTGTGCTGCTTTCATGCTGGCAATAACTGGCCACTGCAGCCCAACTGAGCTGCATCGGC